>JAAXVQ010000014.1 GCA_013335425.1 Candidatus Firestoneibacteriota bacterium
GGAAAAAAAATCCAAGCGCGTTTTGGTGAAAAAGAAAATTACACAGGTTACGGCGCCGGTGGTGACTTTAATTTCAGCGCCGGCCTTGGAAGAAACGGCCGCGCCGCCGGAAGTGGAAAAAAATGGAACATCCCCGATTGCCGAAAAAGGCAATTCGCCCGTTTCCGCCCAATCCGATTCAACCACGGATGTCGGAGCCTCGCCGGTACCGGTTCCCGGCTCGGATCCGACGCCTCCAAAACTGCCATGAGCAGGCAAATAACCGCCTGGCGGCAGGAATACCTTACTGGCGGAAAAACGCGCATAGAATCTTCCTACACCTTGCGCCCCGAGCCCAGCGTACTTTGGTTTCACCGTCAATTACGGCAACAGGGCCTGCGGTTGGGAAAGCTGTTGGACTTGGGATGCGGTCGAGGCAGAAACAGCCTGGTTTTTCTCAAGCACGGCTGGCGGGTGGAAGGTCTCGATGCGGCCGGGGAAGCTTTGCGGGATTTTAAACATTTGGCGGGTCCGCTGTCGGCAGGCTTGGGTTTGCAGCAGCGGGATTTTAAACAACCTCTCCCGTTTCCCGACCGGCATTTTGACGCCGTGATGGAAATTACCGCAGCCGACAATATTGCGGATCTTCGTAAACGGGAGAAATTTTGGCGAGAAATTTGCCGCGTGCTGAAACCCGGGGCGTATTTTTTTTCCTACCATTTTACTCCTAAGGACGGCTATTACGGTCCGTTGCTGAAAAAATCTCCCGACAATTCCCGCGGTTTGCTGTTTGATCCCCGAGGGCATATGACTTTCCGATTTTACGATGTTGAGGAAATTATTCGTGCAATGCGGGGGCAGTGCACGCTCTGTGCCCGGCAAAGCTACCGTTATCCGGGACCCATGTTCGGCAGTATTTATCAGCGGGATTTAATCGCGGCGCTCTTTAAGAAAACGGGGGACCCCCATGCGGCTTAAAGGCAAACGCATACTTATTACCGGCGCGGGGCGCGGCATCGGGCGTGCAGTGGCTTGTCAAGCCGCACGTGAGGGCGCTTGGGTTGCCCTCAACAGCCGTACGGAATCCGAGTTGGATGTTTTAGCCGCCACCTTGAGGGACGAAGGTGGAGAATGCCTGGTAACGCCCGGAGACATAGGCTGCGAAGAAACCGTGCGTCGGATTTTTTGCGACCTTCGCCGAACTTGGGGCGGGCTCGACGGGTTGGTGAACGGTGCCGCGATTTTCAAACGCGGGCTTATCCGGGACATGGTGTTGTCGGATTTTCAGGAAGTCATGCGTGTCAATCTCATTGGACCGTTGTTGTGCGCCCGTGAAGCATTCGGATGCATGTTGCCGGGTGGGACGGTGGTAAATATTTCCTCCTTGTCGGGAGTTGCCGGGGTCCAAAAGTTCGAGGGCTTTACCGCCTATGGCTTGAGCAAGTTCGGGCTTGTCGGTTTGACTGAAATGATGGCTCTGGAGGGGAAAATCTTGGGGATTCGTTCCAATTGCATTTCGCCGGGTGCGGTGGATACGGGTATGCTGGCCGAGGCGGCCCCGGGGTTGGTGCCTTTTTTAGAACCGACGGATGTGGCGGACGTTGTTTGCTTTCTGCTCTCCGCTGAAAGTTGTGCTTTAAACGGCGCCAACTTGATTTTGGACGGAAATTCGCGCACCGGGGGGGCGGGGAAACCATGATGTATCTGACCCGTAAAGTCGAGTTTTGCGCCGCGCATCATCTGGTCTCGGAACAACTTTCCGCTGAGGAAAATGTCCGGGAGTTTGGGAAATGCGCCCGGCGCGCCCCCCATGGGCATAATTTTGTTTTGGAAGTCACCCTCCGTGGGGAAGTGCAACCTCGGACGGGGTTGGTTTTTAATCTGGCAGCCTTAAAAACGCTGTTGCAGGAATTGATTGTGGCTTGGCTGGATCACCGGGATTTGAATTGTTTGCCGGAATTTTCCGGCCTGGTTCCAAGCTCCGAAGTTTTGGCACAACAGATTTGGAAAAAATTGGCGGCGGTTTCGTTTATTCCGGCCCAACTGCATGAAATCAGGCTATGGGAAACCGGAAACAACAGCGTAACCTACCGCGGGGAAGGGGAAGGGTCATGAAAGACGTGCAAAACGAGGCGGATTACCGGAATTTGGCCATCAATAAGGTGGGTATCCGCAATATTAAATATCCCATTTCAGTTTTAGATCGGGCCCACGCCGCTCAACATACGGTGGCGGATGTTAATCTATACGTTCAATTGCCGGAGGAGTTCCGCGGCACGCATATGAGCCGTTTTGTAGAAATTTTAAACCGCTATCAAAGGGAAATCGATGTGCGAAATTTGGATGAAATTCTTTCCAGCATGCGGGAACACCTGCATTCCGAGGCGGCCTATTTGGAGCTCTCCTTTCCTTATTTTATTGAAAAGCATGCGCCGATTTCCAAAGCCTCCAGTTTGATGGAGTACAATTGCACCATGATGGCCAGCCAACACCGGAACGGCACCAAGGATTTCGTGCTGACGGTGAAAGTTCCGATTATGACGCTCTGCCCGTGTTCCAAGGAGATCAGCGACCGGGGAGCGCACAACCAAAGATCTTTGGTTACGGTTTCCGCCCGCATGAACAATTTGGTGTGGATCGAAGAATTGATTGAACTGGTAGAGAGGCAGGCGGTTTTGGATCTCTACGCGCTGCTCAAACGTGAAGACGAGAAATTCGTTACTGAACGTGCCTATGACAACCCGGCGTTCGTGGAAGATGTCGTGCGCGAGGTCGCCTTGGCTCTGCGTGCCGATCCGAGGATCGAGTGGTTTACTGTCGAAAGCGAAAACATGGAAAGCATTCATAACCATAATGCGTATGCCTTCGTCGAAATTGACCGCAGGGTACCGGCGCGGAAAACCTAAATTGAACAACTTACCGGGCGTGATTGATTTTTGGCAAAATCACTAGAAACCAAGCTTAATTTCCGTGGCCCTGTGCTCCTTTTACATTGCCGCCCTGCATTAGGATACGTTATAATATGCCCAGGTAATGACAACACTCAGGGGGCATAGATGCCATGGCGTTATCCAGCAGCGGGTCCCGTCCCAGTGAAATCAAGTTTTTAGTGGACTTGGAAAAACACACTTATCTCAGCGATAAAGCCCACCAGGAGATCATCGACCATGCAGGTTTGAATCCGGCCGGGTATGATAATTATCTTAAAGGTTGGGTCAAACGGGACGGCACGATCAAAATTTGGGTGGAGACCATGGAAGATTTGGCCTTCCGCTATTGGGAACAGATTAAAATGGCGTTCGGCATGCTCTTGAAGGAAAAAGTGATATCGCAGGGGTCCCGTACCTATGCGGTGGTCAATCGCGTGGATCGCTTTGCCGGCAAAGTGGAGGACTTTTTGGCCTGCGCCAGCCGCAATCAATATTTTGAAAATCAACTGGGCTATGCCATTCATCTCTACGGCGCCCCTAAAATTGCCCAAGGCACGGAAGTGCTGCTGTTGGTGAATTATCTCTGCCGTGAAGGGCAATACCTGCTGGCGGGAACGCGCGGCCGGACATTGACGGCGGCAGGGCCTATGGCCAAACGTCTCCGCGTCAAGTGGCAGCACAGCGTGAACGGATTGATGCGTCCCGGCCGGAGCGTAGAGTTGCTTACCGACCGGCGTTTGTTGACCTTGGCCTGAGGCCATCCCAACGGGGGTGTTGCATACGTGCAGATTCTGGTGATTTCAGACCTCTTGGGGGCCATGGACCGCGTCAAGGAAATGGCGCAAAAATGTTCCCAATATTCCTTGGATGCCGTCTGTTTTTGCGGCAATATCGTTAATGGACAAGCGCGCCAGGCTGAATGGTCGCAGGCACAGCGTGATGACCGCACCCCCAATCGTAATCAGGTCGGCATCCTGCAGGAAGCTTTGGAAGATTTAAGGCAATACCGGATTTTTTGCCAAACCTTGGACTCTTTGGGGATTCCGGTTTTGTTGGTGCCTGGGCATTTGGACGCGCCTGAAGAACGTTTCTTTTTGTTCATGCAGCAGGCGGCGTTTTTATCGGACAACATCGTTCTTTTGCATGAAAACGTTACGCGTGTGGAAAAATTCATTTTTACGGGATTTGGCGGTGAAATTACGCCCGGCGACAAGGAAGATTATTTTCTTCTGAAATATCCCCGGCAAGAATGCATTTTCGGCACGCGGCGCATGCGCTTTTTAAATCCTCCGCGGATCATCATTTTTCATTCACCGCCTATTTCCAAATTGGATCTGGAGGACGGCCAACACCGAGGAGCCCCTTTCGTAAACGAAATTATTGACGCCGTGGCGCCCTCGTTTCTTTTTTGCGGACATGTGCCCACGGCTTGGGGCATGGAAAAAATCGGAGAAACCCTGGTAGTCAATCCCGGAGCCTTGGCCCTCGGACAATACGCCCTCGTTGATACCCAAGAAAAATCCGTCCAATTTTTAACTTTGTAAACCCATTCCCAAAACCGCAGGGGCGCCGGATGGGGTCTCTTCGCGGTTTTTGGATTTTGAAAGGATTATCGGATTGAAAATATTGCGAAAAAAAATTAAGCGGCTTTTAGCGGTTGCTTTATGCTTGGGCCTGGGATGTTTACCGGTCTATGCTGCGGCCAACACGGAAACGGCGGTGACCGCAGAGGACAATACCCGGTTGGCGGAAGCACAAAGTTCGCTCATGGATGCCTTGGATCAGTACAATCAAGGCGATTTTTTGTCCGCAGAGGTGTCGACCCACGCGGCCGGGGTTTTGCTCTATGATCCCTTGTTTTTTCCCAAGGGTGATGAGGTCAAACGCAGCGCGGAATTGGCATCCACGCTCTCGCTGCTCACCGTGCGCATAAACCGTTTTTTGCACGAGGTCAAACCGGAACTCGAGCCCGAACGTTTCAGCCTGGCCGTGCCCTTTAATCCGCGGATTGAAGGTGAAATTGACCGTTTTTTGACCGGCGGACGGGAGGAGTTTGCCCGCTGGTTGCGCCGTTCGGGACGTTACTTGGAAAAAATGCGCGAAACCTTCCGGCGGGAAGACTTGCCGGAAGACTTGGTTTACCTGGCTTTGGTGGAATCGGGGTTTAATCCCCGCAACCGTTCCAGCAAACAAGCGGTGGGGCTGTTTCAATTCATGCTGGGTACCGCCGAAATGGTGGGCTTGAAAAGCGACTTGTGGAAGGATGAACGCCGTGACCCGGATAAAGCCGCTTTGGCCGCCATTCGGCATCTGAAATCCTTATATCAGGAATTCGGCGATTGGGATCTCGCCCTGGCTGCCTATAACGCCGGTTCGGGACGTGTATGGCAATCCATTAAAAGCCAGGGCGTGCGCGATTATTGGCAATTGGCTTTGCCTCCCGAGACGGAAGCTTATGTGCCGCGCTTTTACGCTGCCTTGGTCATCAGCCGCGAACCGGAACTTTACGGATTTAGCCCGGTGCTGGATGCCAAAGTGGATGCGGAAGAAATCGAAGTGCCGGGCGGAGTTGATTTGAAGGTGGTGGCTGCTTGTGCGGGAGTAACTCCGTCGGCCATTGCCGAATTGAACGTCGAATTGACCAAAAATTGCACCCCGCCCGGAACCGACCCCTATACCTTGCGCCTCCCTCCGGGTACCGGGGCGCGCTTTCAAACCGCTTTCGCGGCGTTGACGCCGGCGGCCAAATTTTTAAGCGCAGAGGAGATTGCACGGCGGCGTTTCAAAGGCGTGTACATGGTATATACTGTCAAAGGCGGCGACAGTTTGTATACCATTGCTCGAAAATTTCACACCACCGTGCCCAAAATCACGCAGGGAAATCCCCTGATGCGAAATCGGCGTTACATTCACCCGGGAGAAAAATTGCGCATTTACCGGGTTCAATAAGGAAGCCTGACATGAGCGTATTGCAGATAGCGCTAGTCCAAATGAATTCGGTCATGGGCGCTTTGGAGCAAAATCGAAATAGGATTTTTCGCTCATGCAGCGCAGCCCGGGAGGCCGGTGCCGACGTAGTGGTTTTTCCCGAGCTGGCGTTATGCGGTTACCCCCCCGAAGATCTTCTCCTGACGCAAGCTTTTTTAACCGAAACCCGGGAAGCCTTGGACTGGCTTGCGCAAAAAATACAGGGACTATGCGTTCTGGTGGGTTTTGCGCATAACGAAAACGGCAAAGTTTATAATGCCGCCGCCTGGTTGCAGGACGGCCGCGTAGCGGCCGTTTATCGGAAAATTGAATTGCCGAATTACGGTGTTTTTGATGAAAAACGCTATTTTTCTTCCGGGGATGAATTGGTTTGCGTGACCTTGAAGGGCGCGCGCTTGGCTTTGAGCATTTGCGAAGATCTTTGGGTGGCAGGAGGGGCATTTGAGACCAAGCTGCAAATTCAACCGGCGGATTTGGTTCTCAACATATCCGCCTCGCCGTTTCATGCCGGGAAATTGGCCACCCGCCGCGAGGTTTTGGCCGGCTTTTCCCAGCGCAACCGGGCAGCCATCGCCTACTGTAATCTATTGGGCGGGCAGGATGAACTGGTATTTGACGGCGGGAACATGTTTTTTGGCATGGACGGAACGTTGTTGGCCGAATCCCGCCGTTTTGAGGAAACAGTTTTGTTGATCGGATTTGATGCGGTTCAGGGTCAGGCGGCCGGGACGATACGGGAATTTGTCCTTGACCGGGAAGGCGCTTGGTTGGCGGACGCGTCAAACCCGCCGGTTTTGGAAGGCATCGCCGAAGTTTATCAGGCTTTGGTTTTGGGCACCCGGGATTATGTGGAAAAAAACGGTTTTGCTCGGGTTGTTATCGGATTATCCGGAGGCGTGGATTCGGCTTTAACGGCGGCTTTGGCCGTGGCCGCTTTGGGGCGTGACCGGGTCATCGGCGTTACCATGCCTTCGGAATTTACTTCTGAGGGTACCTTGGACGATGCCCGCCGAGTGGCGGAAGCATTGAGCATTAAGCTGCATACCATACCCATCGAGCCGTTCATGCGGGTTTACGGCGCGCAATTATCCGGGTTGCTGGGGCCGGGAAGCGAGGGCGTGGCGTTTGAAAATCTTCAAGCCCGGATCCGCGGCAATATTCTCATGGCCTTATCCAACCGCCATGGCTGGTTGGTGCTGACCACGGGGAACAAGAGCGAAACCGCCACCGGTTATTGCACGCTTTACGGAGATATGGCCGGAGGCTTTGCGGTGATTAAAGATGTTCCCAAAACCATGGTTTATGAAGTTTGCCGTTACCTGAACGTTCAAGCCGGACTAGAACTCATATCGCAGTCGGTATTGGACCGGCCGCCGAGCGCCGAATTGCGACCCGATCAAAAGGATGAAGATTCATTGCCGCCTTATGCCGAGCTGGACCCGATTTTGAAAGCCTACGTGGAGGAAGACCGTTCACCGGATGACATTATTGCTCTGGGCTTTTCTCCCGAGACGGTTATGGAGGTTATTCGTTTGGTCGATCGCAGCGAATACAAGCGGCGCCAGGCTCCCCCGGGCATTAAAATCACGCCGAAAGCTTTCGGCCGCGACCGGCGCTTGCCGCTGACCAATCAATACCGCCCCCGCAGCACGCACTTTAGGCCCTGATTTCAACATGCCACTCGGACAACCCCTGCGCTTAGGACGCCACTCGGTGTTTCCGCCGTTGCTGATGGCCCCCATGCTGGATATCACCAACCGCGCCTTTCGCACCTTGGTGCGCGGCTACGGCGGCTGCGGCCTGTTCTATACGGAAATGCTCAATGCTCGGCGTTTGCCCACCGAGTCCGCGCAATCGCCTTTTTGGCAAGGTTTGGGCGTGGAACGCGACGTCATGGTACAACTCCTAGGGGATGACCCGGAGGCCTTGGCCCGTTCCGTAGAGCGTCTGCTGCCCCTGGATCCCTTCGGTTTTGACTGGAATTTGGGTTGCGCGCGCAAGAAAATTACCCATTGGGGTTGGGGCGCGGCATTGTTGGAAAATCCGCAGGCCACGGCCCGGGGCTTAAGGGCTCTGCGTCAGGCCACGGACAAACCGCTTACCGTAAAAATTCGCCTACCCGAGCATGGCCATCCCGACTTATTCAAGTCGTTCATTAAACTTTTGGAAAACGAAGGGGTGGACGCCATTACCGTGCATGCCCGCACTGCCGCGGACGGATTCAAACGTCCCGCCCGTTGGGATGCCATTGCCCAAGTCAAGTCCTGGACCAAGGTGCCGGTCATCGGCAACGGCGATGTGCAGAGTGCTGCCGATGCCCAAGCTATGTTTCAAAAAACAGGCTGTGACGCGGTCATGATCGGACGCGGAGCCGTGGGCAAACCTTATTTGTTTAAAACGATTATAAATCAAGCTTCCGGCGCCACGGAACCCGCGCCCGAAGCCGCGAAAGTCTTGGAAGCCATGTTGACGTGCTTGGATACGGCGCTGGAAACGCCGAAGGGCGCCAGGGAATTCAAGGTTTTTTGCCGTTATTTTGCCCAAACGTTGCCTGTCCCGCACTGGTTTTGGGCGCCCTTGCAATCCATGACTTTAGGACCGGAACTGGCAAAAAGAGCGAGAGTTTTTTTTAAAAAATAAAAGGCAGAGGCGCTCCTGAGCACCCCTGCCTTTTTTATAAACTACCAGTTTATTCCGCGAGCGTCGGTTCTAGTTCTTGACGCCCAACTTACCTTTCTTGGTACCGCCTTCACCCGTAATCACATACAGATAAATCCCGCTGGCGATCGAGCTGCCGCCCTCGTTGTTCAAATCCCAGGACATCTTGTCGGTGGTGTCGTTTTTAGTGAGGGTCTTGACCAAATGACCGTCCAGGGTATAAATCTTCAACGTGGCCGTATTGGAGGGAATGAGGAAGAACGTAAATGTCTTGTTGATCGAGTCCTTCTTCGTGATCGGGTTGGGATAGACGATCACGTCCGACCAGGAAGGCGAAGCCAAGTGGTAGGTGTTGGATTGCATGGGTGTCGGCTCGCTGGAAGTATAGACTGTTAAAGTATAGTCGCCGACATCCGGCGGATTGAGAATGCCCGAACGGCTGGTGATGATCACTTCCACCGGGGTTGACACCCCCAATGATGTCGGCACAGGAATGCTTAAAACTTGAGCGGCACTGGTGGCCGGGGCGGTGGTCTCCTGACCGTTGACGGTGATCATTCCGGCGGGAATGGATGCCGGGAGTTGCACGTTGGCGGGGAAGAGCACAGCGATGTTTGAAACGCCGCTTACCAGCCCACCCAAAGCGCCCAAATTGAAATTGATCTTATAACGTCCAGCTGAGCGTGTAAAAGCCGGAAAAAGGTCAACCTGCGGCTGGGAAATGGTTGTGCTTGAGGATGCGCCGATGGTGAAGGGCGTTGAAGTGACATAGGTGTTTTCTGTTTTGGTCTTGCCCATAAGTGTGAAAGTACCGGGCAGGGACGGATTGATAATGCCGCTGGCTGAAGAGAAAATTACCGTGACGCTGCCTAAATTGCTGACATTGACCGGGGTCGTGATTTCTAGAGTGTTTCCGTTTTTTACGCTGACAGCAGGAGGCGTAACCCCGTTGACGGTTATGCTTGCCAGAGACATGGTTTTGGGCAGCGAGACCGCTGTTGGAAAAGTGATCGAAATGGTGTCAGAATGAATAATGGCTAAACTGCCCCCGGACCCGAGGTTAAAAGAAATGGCGTATTGGGCATTTGCAAAAATTGTCGGCGGCGTGACGGTAATGGAAGGCGCTGTAATGGTCGAGGTGGACGTGGTTTGATAGGAGTTCGAAACGACCGAGTTGGGCTCGGCATCCGTCCAGCAATAGGGCAAGGTCCAACCATACTGGGGTGTCGAAGGATTGGAGAGGCCGATGATGGTCGGCGGATTGGATAAAAACTCCACGGTAACAGGCTGTCCATTGTTACCCACACTAACCGTGGGCGGAACCAGCAGACGGACAACTTTGCCCAAGGAGTAAACCGTGCCGGTATTGGCGACGGTGTTGATCAGAATTGTTCCCGGAGCAAAGGAAGCGGGAACGATGGTGTCGGCGGGAAAAATGGGTGTAGCGGGAAATTGCAAATTAATCAAATTGCCGGGAGACAAGCGACCGTGTTGTCCGGTGGAAAAAGAAATAGTGTATTTCGAAGGCGCACCGGAGGTGTCGGGGAAATTGACGACAGAGGGGTTGGAAATAACGTTCAAAGTGGATTTGTCCGGTATAAGCTGGAAGGTTCCGCTGCCGGGTTGTTGAGCCGTGGTTTGCAGAGTAAGGGTGTTGTTCCCGGGTATGCTTGAGTTCAACAGAACGCCGTTGGGCAAGTAAATAGTGTAGATGCCCGCCGGCATATCTACGCTGGGAATTAAAACGATATAGGAACCGGCTTGGTTGCCGGTTATGGAGGCCAGTGTCGTGCCGGTAATGGTTGCCCCTGTAATGGGCCCATTGGAAATTAGGGTGTTGGCCGGAAATGAGACCCGGATTTGACCTTTGTTTGCGCGTTGGACCACGGTAAAGGTCGCGTTGAGGGTATAAGCGGAGGGAACATTGATCTCGTTGTTGGCCACGGTTGTCACGGTAACGGAGACAGGTCCGCCCAAACCAATGGTGTACGCCGGACTCGTGCCGACATGCTCAGGCGTGGTGGAAACCGTCACAGTATTGCCGGCACTGGCATAAGTGGGATTTTGCAATCCGGCTACCGTAGCGGTTAAACCGGTGTAAACCCCGAAGTTGGTACTCGGAACGATATCCAATACGCCACCCACATAGTTGCCGGTGGCGGGCTGGCCGCTGAGGGTGACGGTCGGAGCAGCGGGAACCACCGTGTCGACGGGGAAGGTGATATAAATATGACTGGCGGAAGCAATCAGCGGGCCATAACGGCCCGTACTGAAATTGATCGTATAATTTGAAGTGCTGCCCACGGTGTTGGGCGAGCACGAGACGCCGGTTACGGAAATGGAATCGCCGGACTGCTGAATGGAATAAGCGGGACTATTCCCGACTCCCTGAAGGGTGGTTGCCACCGCCAATTGAACCATACCGCCGCTTGTGGGATTGCGTACTCCCACGGTAAGCGGAATAACCACCGGCACGCCTGACGAGTTGGCGGGGATCGGGGCGGGGATAGTAATGTCGATCTGGTTGCCGCCACTTCCTGTGGCTGTAACTACCGGTATACCGTTGACGGTGAGACCGGTTACGTTTAAAACGCCAATCGGTAGGTTGGTGCTTCCTGGGAAGGTGATTTGCAGGTGGCTGCCGGTAACCAAACCACCGTCAGAGCTGGTGTTGAACGAGAAGTTATAGGCTGCCTGGTTGCCGATGATATTGGGGTTGGCAGTTACAGTGCCGACCACCAAGGTGGAGCCTGAAGCACCAATACTATAGTTGGCGCTGTTTCCGGCTGTAGTCTGTACGCTGGTGGAAATGGACAAGTGGTATAGCGTGCTGGAGGTCGTGGGATTTCTGATTTGCAGCGATTTTGGGAAAAAGATGTTGATGTTGTTGGTTCCGGCAGGAATATCTTGGGTAAGGGTCAAAGTGATGGACAGCAGCGCGCTGGAGCCGGTGGCGCTAATGACCTGGATGCCGCCAACCGTCAAACCGGTTGGTGATAAGGAGCCGTTGGGAACAACCGTATCGGAGGGGAAGACGACCGTAATGGTGCTGGTCCCGCCTACCAAAGCGCCATCGGCAGAAGCATTAATGGTTGTGGAATAATCGGCATAATTTCCCATCGTGTTCGGTGTAGCCGAAGTAGGGCCGCCTACCAGGATGTTGTTGGAATGCGTAATAGTATAAATGCCGCTGTTGCCGGAACTGGTTTGCACGGAAGTAGAAACGATCAGATGCCCGGTTGTGGGATCGACGAGAGGGTTTCGCACCAAAGTTGCAGCGGGAATCATTACGGGCACATTAAGCGTTCCGCCGGTGATATCCGAGGGAATGGTAAGGGTGATGGTGTTGCCGCCGCTGCCTGAGGCGGAGGTAACCGGTTGACCATTGACCGTAAAACCGGTTACGTTCAACGCGCCCAAGGGGACAACGGTTCCGGCAGCGGAAAAGACAATCGTCATTTGGCTGGTTCCGCCGACCAAAGCACCGTCACCTGAAGGGGTAAAGTTGAAAGAGTACGCTCCGTAGTTGCCGATGGTATTGGGAGTTACTGAACAAGTGCCTACGCTTAAGAGATTGCTGGAAGTTACGATGTTGTAGGTGCCGGAACTGTTGCCGGCAGTCGGTTGCGTTGAGGTTGCAACCATAAGCTGCAGGCCCGAAGCCGTATTTGTTGGGTTGCGCACAAAGGCATTGGTGTTAAAGCGGATGGTGTAGGCAGTACTGGGAAGAAGGTCAATGGGGGTGATGAAGGTTACGGTTTGACCCGAGCCGCTGGCGGTGACAACCGTTGTGCCGGGCATGCTGGTTCCGATTTGGAGATTTCCCGCAACGAAGGTGGCCGGCACCAAGGTGCCCGCGGGAAAGGTCACGGAAATTGTGCTGGTGCCGCCCAACAAAGCACCGTCGGCGCTGGTGGTGAAAGTGACGTCATATTGCCCGTAGTTACCAATGGTGTTGGGGGCAACCGCGACCGCCCCCACCGAAAGTGTGGTACCTGAGGTGCTGATGGCGTAGGTGGTGCTGGTGCCCGCTATAGTCTGCATGCTGGTTGAGATGTTTAGTGCATAGAGCGTTCCGGTGGCATGCGGATTGCGCACAAGCGCGGTCGTGGTGAATCGTATAATATAGGTCGTGTTGGCAGCCAAATTGATGGGCGTGGTGAAGGTGACCACTTGGCCTGATCCGCTGGCCGTGGCCACTGCGGTGCCGGGCATCGTAGTGCCAATGCGGATATTTCCAGCCGCAAAAGTGGCGGGGACGATGGTGCCATTGGGGAAGGTTACGGAAATCGTGCTGATGCCGGCTGTCAAGGCACCGTCCGCACTGGTGGTGATGGTAACGTCATATTGACCGAAGTTGTCGATGGTGTTGGGCGCCAACGTGACGGTGCCCACAGAAAGCACTGTGCCCGAGGTGACGATGGAATAAGTGTTGCTGGTGCCGGCGGTGGTTTGAGTGCTGGTGGCAACCGTAAGAGTCTTGGCGGCGCCGGGTATATGTGGATTACGGATCAGGGCGCTGGCGTTGAACCGAATAATATAAGCCGTATTGGGGGCCAGGTCGATAGGTGTGGTGAAGGTGACAGCTTGACCTGATCCGCTGGCGGTGGCAACCGAGGCGCCGGGCATGGAGGTCCCGATCAGAAGATCTCCGGCGGCAAAAGTAGCCGGCACCACCGTTCCGGCAGGGAACGTCACGGTGACGGTGCTGGTGCCACCCAACAAAGCGCCATCGGCACCGGTGGTCAGGTTGATGTCATATTGCCCGATGTTATCAATGCCGTTGGGTGAAACCGTAATGTTACCGACGCTGAGCATAGTACTTGAAACTGCAACCACATAATTGTTGCTGGTGCCGGCAGTGGGTTGGGTGCTGGTGGCAACGGTCAGCGTTTTGGTCGCACTGGGTGTATGCGGATTGCGGATAAGTGCACTGGTATTAAAACGGATAATATAAGAAGTGCTGGCAGCCAGGTTGATGGGTGTGGTGAAGGTGACGGATTGTCCGGACCCGCTGGCCGTAGTCACACCCGTGCCGGGCATAGAGGTCCCGATTCTAAGATCGCCGGCAGCAAAAGCAGCCGGTACCACGGTGCCGGCGGGGAAAGTTACGGTAACAGTGCCGACACCGGCCACCAAGGCACCGTCGGAGCTGGTGGTGATGTTGATGTCATATTGACCGATATTGTCGATGGCATTGGGCGCGAGATTAACCGTGCCGACTGTCAACATGGTGCCGGAAGATGAAATGGTATAACTGGCGCTCCCGGAAGTGGTTTGCGTACTGGAAGCAACACTCAGGCTTTTGGAACCGGCAGAATGCGGATTGCGGATCGCCGCGCTGGCAGTGAACCGGATGGTATAAGTTGTGTTTATAGCCAAGTCGATCGGCGTGGTGAAGGTGACGTTTTGTCCTGACCCGCTGGCGGTCGTTACCGAAGAACCGGGCATGGAGGTGCCGATCAAAATATCTCCGGCCGCAAAGGAGGACGGCACGTTGGTTCCGCCCGGGAAGTTCACAGTAATAGTGCTGGTGCCGGCTAGCAAACCACCATCGGCACTGGTGGTGAAGTTAATGTCGTATTGAGCAACGTTGTCGACGGTGTTGGGTGAGACCGCGATGGTGCCGACTGAAACCGGAGTGGCGGAGAGCCCTACCGTATAATTGTTGCTGGTGCCGGCGGTGGTTTGCGTGCTGGTGGCGACGTTAAGGCTCTTGGACCCGCCTGCATGTGGATTGCGAATCAGTGCCGTCGCATTGAAACGGATAATATAGGCTGTTGATGCAGTCAGGCTGATAGGCGTTGTGAACGTGACGGTTTGGCCGGAACCGCCGGCGGTTGTGACGGCCGTGCCGGGCATGGAGGTTCCGATGCGGAGATCGCCCGCGGCAAACGTAGCGGGTACCACGGTACCTGCCGGGAAAGTCACGGTCACGGTGCCGGTATTGGCAAGCAAGGCACCGTCGGAGCCGGTGGTGATGTTGATGTCATATTGACCGAAATTGTCGATGGTGCTTGGGGCCAGGGTAACATTACCAGCCGAAAGTATTGTTCCTGAAACAGCCAGGGTATAGCTGTTGCTGGTGCCGGTGGTGGTCTGAGTGCTGGTGGCGACGTTAAGGGTCTTGGCACCGACGGCATGTGGATTGCGTATCAACGCGCTGGTATTGAAACGGATAATATAGCTGGTGTTGACAGCCAGATTGATGGGAGTGGTGAACGTTACCGCTTGACCAGATCCGCTGGCGGTAACAACCGATGTTCCGGGCATGGACGTTCCAATTAAAAGATCTCCGGCCGCAAAAGTGGCCGGTACCACGGTACCTGCCGGGAAAGTCACAGTCACGGTGCTGGTATTGGCAAGCAAAGCGCCGTCGCCGCTGGTGGTGAAGTTGATGTCATATTGACCGAAATTGTCGATGGTGGTTGGGGTCAGAGTAACATTGCCGACCGAAAGAATTGTACCTGAAACGGCCAAGATGTAGTTGTTGCTGGTGCCGGCGGTGGTCTGGGTGCTGGTGGCGACGTTAAGGGCCTTGGCACCGGCGGTATGCGGATTGCGTATCAACGCGCTGGTATTGAAACGGATAATATAGCTGGTGTTGACAGCCAAGTTGATGGGGGTGGTAAAAGTCACGACTTGTCCGGATCCGCTGGCGGTAACAACTGACGTTCCGGGCATGGACGTTCCGATTAAAAGATCTCCGGCCGCATAAGTGGCCGGTACCACGGTGCCGGCCGGGAAAGTTACCGTAACCGTGCCGACACCGGCAAGTACGGGACCGTCGGCACTGGTGGTGATGTTGATGTCGTACTGGGCGATGTTATCGATAACACTGGGCGAGACAGTCACGTTCCCCACGGAAAGGGGGGTAACTGAGGGTGAAATGGTATAACTGCCGCTACCGGCGGTGTTTT
>JAAXVQ010000274.1 GCA_013335425.1 Candidatus Firestoneibacteriota bacterium
CGCCCAGAGGGCTTTTCCTCGCTGTTCGCTCGGCGCTCACTCGCATTGACCGCTTACTTCGCGGTCAATCCTGCGACCAACGGATTAGAAATCCGTTGCTCTATCCACCTGAGCTACTGGGACAATGTGCAAAAATCCGAATATTGAACTAAAGAGAAGCTATTGTTTTTTTTCCGCGTTTTGGGTTTTCTCGTTTTCGATATATTGCACGGTTTTGTCAAAACCGGACATGCCGGGCAAGGAGGAATAGTTTTTATATTTAACGCGTAATTCAGCCAGGCGTTCGGGTTGGCCTACGGCGGTGTAGATGGAGGAAAAATAATCGCGCATTTCTGCCATGCCCTCGCGGTTGGTCACCGGGCCATGTCCGGGTAACACGGTTTGAATGTCATACTTTTGCAGCAAGGTATCGAGGGCTTTTATCCATTGCGCGACATTGGTGTCGCTCTCTTTCTTCAACACTGGGTTCCAATGATTGAAAAGTAAATCACCGGTTACCAGTAGTTTGCGGCTGGGTATATAAACCACCGTATCGTTTTGGGTATGCGCATCGCCGAGATTGAAAATTTTAACCAATTCCCCGCTACCTAAGTCCACGGTTTTTTCTTCTCCCGCGGCCACCAACACGTCGGGATACTTTGAGCCGGTTTGTTTTTTCCAAAATTCCTCGGTATATTTTCCGGCAATGACGGTCGCCCCCACAAACAAGCTATTCCCACCAGTATGATCTCCGTGAAAATGGGTGCCGATCACGGTTACTTTGTTGTTGGCACCGAGCGAATCCACATAAGCTTTAAGCTTGGCCGCTGTTTTCCCCATTTTGGTATCCACGACCACGACTTGGGTATTGTCGGGAGACGTCAAGACCAAGGAATTTCCACCGCCACCCAAAAACACCTTAGCGTGAGGGTCGAGGGTAACTTCGGTTACTTTTAAAAAAGCGAACATCATGGGACCGTAGAGCAGCCCCAGAGTAATAACACCAGCTAAGATGATGCCTAAAAGCCAAAATAAAAACTTCTTCATGGAACACCTCAAGAGTAATAATTACTTGTCTTTGGCAATTTTCAATAAAAGCACGGTTGTCACCTCGAGCGCAGCGAGAGGTCTTTTGAAAACCCTTTGAATAAAAGTCATTCTAGATTCCTCACTTCGTTCGGAATGACAATTTCGGCAAAGTCGAGTGATTAAAACTATTGCAACACAGGCGAACAAAATGGTCGGGGCGAGAGGATTTGAACCTCCGACCCCCTGCTCCCAAAGCAGGTGCGCTAGCCAACTGCGCTACGCCCCGATATTTTTCCTACATCCAAAACTCGGATTGGGATACACCAAAGCTAAATGGTTTTTTCAAACGTCGCCTATCTTTCTATCCTTTTAAAGCTCTTTTTTCAAGCTCATTCCGCAAATAGGCGGCTATTTTGGCAAGGGCGCGGGCGCGGTGGCTGATTTTGTTTTTTTCAGCAGGCTTCATTTCTGCCAGGGTTTGTTTAAATCCCGCGGGCACAAAGACCGGGTCATAGCCAAAGCCATTTTTCCCTTGAGGTTGGGCAATAATCCGGCCTGCAAGTTTCCCGATCCTGGTTTGTGTTTTTCGTCCCGGGCGGGCCAGGGCCATGACCGTGGCAAAATAGGCTTTGCGTTTACTGACCGTGGCGTTTTCCAGGGCCCGCAGCAATTTAGTGTTGTTGTCGGCATAATCGCAACTAGGTCCGGCGTAGCGGGCTGAACGGACACCGGGTAGGTTACCCAGGCTGGGCACAAAAAGACCGGAATCATCCGAGAGCGCGGGAAGGCCGAAAGCCCTCGACACAGTTTCGGCTTTTTTTATAGCATTGGCTGCGAGCGTGCGGCCGTTTTCCTTCACCTCGGGCACTGGTGGAAAATCGTCCAGGGTTTTCAGGCAAATGCCGGTGCCGCGCAGCATCTTGGTTATTTCTTGAATCTTATGTAAATTGCGCGTGGCGGCAATCAGCGTCAATTTCTTATATTTGCGCATGTTATTTAAAAATATCCCCGACCGCGTTTTTTTGAGCCTGAATCAGGGAGGCAATCCCCGACTGCGCCAAGTCCAACATGGCATTGAGTTCATCCCTTGAAAAAGGTTCTTTTTCCGCGGTGCCTTGCACTTCAATCAAGCGGCTGGAACCGGTCATAATGACGTTCATGTCCACGTCGGCCCGGCTGTCTTCCGTATAGGCCAGATCCAGCAACAATTCCCCCTGGAGTTGGCCCACGGAGACGGCGGCCACATAGTCTGCAAAAGGCAGCGCGGTCAAAAGCTGCTTTTGCTGCAAACCGCGGCAGGCATCCACCATGGCCATAAACGCGCCTGTAACGGCGGCGGTGCGCGTCCCTCCGTCGGCTTGGATCACGTCGCAATCGAGGAGCAAGGTCCGCTCCCCCAGTTTAACCATGTCCGTAACCGCGCGCAAGGAGCGGCCGATCAAACGTTGGATCTCCTGCGTGCGGCCGCTCTTGCCTTTGCCGGCTTCGCGGGGGATGCGCTGCGGCGAACAGCGCGGCAGCATGCCGTATTCGGCTGTGACCCAGCCTTGTCCTTTTCCGCGTAAAAACGGCGGTACGTCTTCCTGCACCGTGGCCGTGCACAACACTTTGGTATCGCCGGTTTCAATCAACACGGCGCCTTCCACACCTTTTAAGTAATTTCGGGTTATTTGCAATGGGCGTAATTCCCGTGGTCCCCGTCCGTCAGCGCGCATTCATTTCCTCCTGGCAGATTTGGCTCCCGGCTGGCGGAGCATTTCTAAAAAAGCTTCGACCCGCGTCCGCGACCGACCGTCCAAGGGACCTGGACGGTCCCCTTCCAAGGTCAGCATGGGCAGGGCCAATTGTTTTTTAAAGGTCATGTCTTCGATCTGGTGGTGGCAAAACGACTGCACGTAGTGAATATACCCGTCCAATTTCCGCAAGCGGGCTTGTTCCGCAATATCGGCTACTCGGCCGTAAATGGAGTACGGATACGTGTAGGCGAGGTATTGATCCAACACGTCGGCGCGGTAATTGGGCATGGCGAATTGCCGAGGGACTTCATTGAAAACCACCCGGGCGCCGTATTCTTCCAGGAACTCGAAGAGGTCTGAAAATATGGCCGGTACACCCAACAACCCCAAACGCAAGGTTTTGGCCGGGTAAGGCGTTTGGGCGGTTTTCAACTTTTCTTCCAGCTCGGTTTGAAACCCGTCGGGGTCTCCCTTGAAATCGGAACAATTGACCAGGACTTCAAAATTATCCCGCCCGGAAATAAGGTTTCCCTGCCAGGTCCGGCGGTCCACTTCATGCGCCAGGGCGCGGATGAAATCCAAGCGCTTTTTGGCGGCACGCACCTCGTCCCACTGGACCCCGAAGATTTCCATGATTTTTTCGATTTCAAACCGCAACAAATAACGGTTTTTATCAAAGGGATAGGCAAAAGGAACAAATGTCGAAAGTTCCGGCAGCAGGGCTTCCAGCATGGACTGCAAGTGGGTGCAATCACCCTGAACCACGCCCAAAACGGTAGTGAGATTGGAACGGCGGATGGTGGCATAGAGGCCTTTTACCCACGCGCAGGTGTTGCGCGGAATGCCTTCCCGTTCGGCTTCGTCCAGCAGTGCCTGCGGATCGGGTGTGGCAATGAACCGATTGTTGAGATCCACCGGGGTGACCTTGGCAGCCACCAGCACTTCCACAGGTATGGTGGAGGTTATACCCACGGCTTCCGGTTTAATCGGCATGGTCAGGCCCAACCTAAATAAGGATGAATTTGCG
>JAAXVQ010000275.1 GCA_013335425.1 Candidatus Firestoneibacteriota bacterium
GCATCGGGGATTTGCTGAAGAACCAGGACTTGAGCAGATACATATTATAAAAGTCACGTAAAAGGCGAAAACAATTTCACCGCAAAGGACGCAAAGGTAAGCGGACTGCGGGTAAAGGCTGATTTAAGAAAAACGAAATTTTGAACAAAACGGCCGCACCGCAAAGTCGCAAAGGGCGCAAAGTAAACGTAACTGGTTTTTGTTGCGAAGAGTTTATAGTTTGAATTCCTCTCCCCTTGTGGGAGAGGATAAAGGTGAGGGGACAAGTTTTTCGAGGTAAGACTTTTACCCCCTCCCCTTCATCCCCTCCCACCAAATCTTGGGGAGGGGAATGATTAAAGATTATTGGGCAACAAGAACTAACTAGTGATATTGAAGCATATGCTGGATGTTTACTTTGCGTCCTTTGCGCCTTTGCGGTGAAATTTTGGTTTTAAGGGGTGGTGGGGCATGCACGAGCAGGAGATTTCCAAGGCCAAGGTGCTCATTGAAGCACTGCCTTACATAAAGACTTTCCGGGGCAAGACCGTCGTCATCAAGTACGGCGGCGCGGCCATGACCGACCCGAAGCTCAAGCCGCAGGTCATGCAGGACATTGTGCTGATGAAGTACGTGGGCATGAAGCCCGTGCTGGTGCACGGCGGCGGGCCGGAGATCACCAAGGCCATGCAGGCGCTGGGCAAGCAGCCGGTGTTTGTGGACGGGCGGCGGGTGACGGATTTGGAGACCATGCAGATCACGGAAATGGTCCTGGTGGGCAAGCTCAACCAGGAGATCGTGGCCCTGCTCAACGGGCAGGGCGGCGAAGCCGTGGGGCTCTCGGGCAAGGACGGTAACTTGATCACGGCGAGAAAGCTCATGGCCGGTGCCGCGGATTTGGGGTTCGTGGGCGAAGTCACGGCCATTAAACCCGATGTCATCAACACCCTGGACCGGGATCAGTTCATTCCGGTCATCGCGCCCATCGGCCGGGACGACGAGGGCAACACCTACAACATCAACGCCGACGACGTGGCCGCGGCCGTGGCCATTGCCTTAAATGCGGACAAATTGGTGCTGTTAACCGACGTGCCGGGCATTTTGTCGAACCCCCAGGACCCGGGCAGCCTGCTCTCCACCCTGCGCGTGCGCGACATTGCGGACATGGTCGCCCGGGGCGTGATCACCGGGGGCATGCAGCCCAAAGTGCGCGCCTGCGAGCGGGCGCTGAACGGCGGCGTGGGTAAAACCCACATCATCGACGGACGGATTCCGCACGCCTTGCTGTTGGAGATTTTCACGGACCAGGGCATCGGCACAGAAATGGTGGTCTAAGGTATGAGTACTTACGCTTATAAAAATTCACAAGAGGTCATCAGCCAGGAAGCCGCGGTCATGGCCAAAACCTTCAACCGGCAGCCGGTGGTTTGGGCCCGGGGCGAAGGCTGCCGGCTTTGGGACAAGGAAGGAAAAGCCTACCTGGATTTTTTTGCCGGGCATGCGGTCATGAACTTGGGCTATGCCCATCCGGCGCAAACCGCGGCCATGCAGGCCCAAATGGCGGCACTGGTGCATACCGGCAACCTGTATTACACGGAGGCGCAGGTCGAGTTGGCCAAGCGCCTGACCGAGAGTACCTTCGGGAACAAGGTGCTCTTTTCCAATTCCGGAGCCGAAATCGTGGAGTTGGCCATCAAGCTGGCGCGCAAGTGGGCGCGGCGGGAACGGCCCGACGAGCAGCGCTTCGAGATTTTGACCATGAAGGGCTCTTTTCACGGCAGGACCTACGGCGCCTTGACGGCCACGGGCCAGGAAAAACTTCATCAAGGCATCGAACCCCTGCTCCCGGGTTTCAAGTACGTACCCTTCAACAATTTCGTGGGGGCGGCCTCGGGCATCACCAACCGGACCTGCGCCATCATGCTCGAACCGGTCCAGGGCGAGGGCGGCATCACCCCGGCTGACAAGAAATACCTGCAAGCTTTGCGGAATCTCTGCGATCAGAACCATTTACTGCTGATTTTTGACGAGATTCAGTGCGGATTGGGGCGGTTGGGGACGCGCAACGCCTATGAAGCGTTCGATGTGGTCCCGGACATATTGTTGGTGGCCAAGCCGTTGGGAGGCGGGCTGCCCATTTCGGCTTTGGTGACGCGCGCGGAAGTGGCGTCGGCCCTGCAGGTGGGGGACCACGGCTCAACCTTCGGAGGCAACCCCGTGGCCGCGGCCGCGGGGTGCGTGCTGCTGGCAGAAGTGGCCCGTCCGGGGTTTTTGGAAAACGTGAAAAGCACGGGCGAATACTTCGGAAAAAAGCTGGCCGAGTTGGGGGAAAAACACCCGGGGTTGGTGCAGGCCGTTCGCGGGTTGGGGCTTATGTGGGGCATGGAACTCAGCCACTCGGGGCCGGAAGCCGTGCGCGCGGCGTTGGGCAAAGGCCTGGTCATCAATTGCACGGCCGGGAAAGTGCTGCGGTTTTTGCCGCCGCTGATCGTGGGGCGGCCGGAAGTGGACGAAGCTTGTCAAATCTTGGACGCGGTTTTAGCCGCGCTGGAAAGATCGAAGGAGGCGTAATTTTATGACGACGAAAAAAGCTGCAGCCAAACCGGCCGCGCCCAAAGGTGGAAAACGGAAACTCTCCGTCACCAGTTTGCTGACGCTGGCGCAACTGCCGGCGCAGGACATAGAATTGATTCTGGATACGGCCAAGGACTTGAAGGCCAAGCAGAAAGCCGGCCGGCCTGCGCCCCTGCTGGCGGGCAAGACCCTGGCCGCGATTTTTGAAAAGAGCTCGACCCGCACCCGGGTTTCCTTTGAAGTGGCCATGCATCAGTTGGGCGGGGTCATGTATTACCTGGCCGGGCGCGATCTGCAGTTGGGCCGGGGCGAGAGCATCGCCGACACGGCCCGCGTGCTTTCGCGCTATGTGGACGGCATCACCATCCGCACCGACGACCACCGCAAGGTGGTGGAGATGTCCAAAAACGCCACCATCCCGGTGATCAACGCCCTGACTGATTACTCGCACCCCTGCCAGATTTTGGCGGATCTGTTCACGCTCAAGGAGCGTTTCGGCAAGCTCAAGGGTTTGCGCGTGGCTTATATAGGAGACGGGAACAACGTGGCCCGTTCCCTGATCTTCGGCGCAGCCAAAACCGGCGTGCAGTTGGTCATGTCGTCTCCCGCCGAGTACGCCATCGACAAGCAGGCCGTGGATTTTTCCGACCGTGACCGGGAAAAAAACCACGGCGAGCTTTATTTCAACCCCGACCCGATTCGGGCTGCGCAGGGCGCGGATGCCGTTTACACCGACGTTTGGGTTTCCATGGGCCAGGAAAAGGAACACGCCTTGCGCCTGCGCGCGTTCAAGAAGTACCAGATCAACGCCAAGCTCATGGCCAACGCCGCGCCCTCGGCCGTTTTTATGCACTGCCTCCCCGCACACCGCGGCGAGGAAGTGTCCGAAGACGTGATCGACGGCCCCCAGTCGATCGTCTTCGACCAAGCCGAAAACCGCCTGCACGTGCAAAAAGCCATTTTGGCCCTGCTGATGGGCGATAAATAGCTGAGAAATTTCTTCGTATTCAACAAAACAGCCTTGGGTGGCAAAACCACCCAAGGCTGTTTTTATATAAGGGTTTGAGATTTTGTGGGGGCAGGGTTCACCCCTGCCCCCCAAATAACATTGCCCATGACCAAAATGTTACGTTGACGCCAAATGATGATTTGCAAAATTGGTGACCGGTGGGGAATCGGTGGGCAACCGAATGTTGGGCAACCGCGAGGG
>JAAXVQ010000276.1 GCA_013335425.1 Candidatus Firestoneibacteriota bacterium
CTCAAGTGCTCTTCCTTGGGGTTTTTCATCACCTGGTTAAATAGGCTAGTCCGTTTGTTTGACTTCAACCAAAAGCTGACAAAATATATAAAAATACAATATTGACAGGCACAATTCCGGAATGCTATTATCAAACGAAGTTCACCATCAACCATTTCCACGAGGTGTTTCCTATGATGTCCAAAAAAATGCATTGGCTTTGGTTTCTTCTGATGGGTAGCATGGTGGCTGTTGCCGGTGGGTGCGGTCAATCCGCACAGGAGAAAGAAATTAAAATTCAGTTTAATGTTTCCGGCAATGCCCAGTCCCAGCAGAAAGCGGCGGAGCAGGAAAAAATCATCGCCGAACAGAAAAAACGCCTGGAAGAACTTCAAAACAGTCTGGCGCGGGTGCGCACCAGCAACGCTCCGCAATCACGCACTGAGGTCCAGAAAATCGAACAGCAGATTGCGGCCGTGAAAAATCAGATTCAGGCAGTTCCGTCCGCTGCAGGCCAAACCGCAGCGGTTCCGACTGGTGCCGGAGCGGCCAAAGCCGCGGCTCCGGCTTTTACCGGCGGGTCCAACTCGGGTTGGAGCATGTTCCGCCAAAACGAAAAGAGCCGTGCCGCCAGCGGGACCACGTTTGTCCCGCCCTTGGATTTGTTATGGAAATACCGCACGGGGGAGAAGGTGGACGGGTCTGCGGCTATTGTGGGGGGCGTGATTTACGTTGGCTCCAACGACAATAACGTCTATGCCATCAATGCCAAGGACGGTCGGCCGATTTGGGAAAAACAAACCGGTGGTCCGGTATCGTCCTCGCCGGCGGTGGTTAACGGCAAAGTTTTTGTAGGCTCGGACGACACCTATTTATACTGCCTCAATGCCAAAACCGGAGCGTTGATCTGGCGCGGCATGACCGGCGGGCCCGTGCATTTTTCGTCTCCGGCCGTAGCCGGCGGGTTCGTGTTCGTCGGTTCCATGGACGGCAACGTCTATGCGTTCAGCGAGGCCAATGGCGCTTTGGCCTGGAAACGTAAAACCGACGGTCCCATTGCTGCCAGCCCCAAAGTGCAAAACGGGCTGGTGTTTATCGGCACCCTGGGCAAGACCTTTTATGCCCTGGATGCGGCCAGCGGAGATCCTAAATGGACGTTTGCGACGCAAGGACGGATTTTCTCCACCGCCGCCTTGGGCGAAGACAAAGTTTATTTCGGTTCGGATGATAAAAACATTTATGCGGTCAATTTGGCCAATGGCGAGTTGGCCTGGAAATGTGCAGCCGGGGGGTGGGTTTCTTCCTCACCCTGTCTTTCGGGGAAATATCTCTTTGTAGGGGCCAATGACATGAATCTCTATGCCCTCAACAGCGACACCGGCGCCATCCGCTGGAAGACCAAATTGAAAGGGAAGATCCTTTCTTCGCCCGTGGAGTTCGGCGCGAACGTCTATGTAGGCTCCGGGGATTCGCTCTTCGCCCTGCGCGCCCAGGATGGTTCGCAAAAATGGACCTATGCTTCCGGCGGCAGCATGGATTCTTCCCCGGTGATTTGCGACGGGCTCTTGGTGCTGGGGTCCTTTGACCGCAGCGTTTATGCCTTCACTGCGGTGGGCCAGTAGGACCTATGGCTGCCTCGACGCGCGACTCAAGGAAAAAAGCGGCTTTCGGTCTGGCGTATAAGATCACCACTTTGGTGATTGTGCTGGTGGCCGTGATCATGGGCACGGTGTCCTATTTTTCCATTGTGCAGGAAGCCAAACTTAAGACCTTGGAAATGGACAAGCGCATGACCGACGTGGCCAACATGGTCGCGGCGCTAAAGCTCATTGAGCCCTTGGCCGGGGAGAGCGTGGCTTGGCCCGTGTTCCGTGAGTTCATCAAGGTCATCCGCAACCTGGACCCGAACATTCTCTATATTTCGATTGTCACCAACGACGGAGAAGTCCAAGCCTTTACCTTAAACCCCGAAAGCGTCCGGAGTCTGGATTCCAATCTCGCTTTGGACGAGTCTTTGGAAAGCCTGAACAAATTGACCGCGGCCAAATTTCCCGGCGGCAACACAGCCAAGATTGCCGGGGATATCGTGGTGGAAAACAGCCGTTTCGCCACAGTCAACATCCGCTTTTCCTTGTTGGCGCTCAAGCGCGACATTATGTGGGCCGAAGTGCGCAACCTCCTGCTGACGTTTCTGATGATGGTGCTCGGATTTTTCGGCGCTGTTTGGCTGGCCAAGAACGTCACCCGCCCCATTGAAGACTTAACCAAAGCCATGTCGCGCGTGGCCAAGGGGGATTTGGGAGTCTCGGCCCAGGTGGTGAGCAAAGACGAAATCGGGCTTTTAACCGAGAGTTTCAACCTGATGGTGCAGGATCTCAGGGAAAAAGTACGTATCAAGGATGCGTTCGACGTGGTGGCGGACGAACTCAAGGAAGTCAACAAGATTAAAGAAGCCTTCCAGATTTACATCACCAAGGAGGCCCAGGAACGCTTCATCGATTCCAATGCGTTGGCGCAACAATCCGCGGAGGGCACCCGTCAGCCTGTCACCCTGCTTTTTGCCGATTTAACCCAACTGGCGCAAAACGCCACCTCACAGGAGGCGGCCAGTCTCTCCGAAGCACTGGACCATTATTTCCGCAAATACATGTCGACCATTTTTGAATACGAGGGGCAGGTGTATAAATTCACCGAAAACCTTTTTATTGTGGTTTTCGGCATGCCCACGGCGCATTCGGACGACGAGCGGCGCGCTATTTTAACAGCCGTCAATATGCAAAAAGCGTTGGCGGAAATCAACAAAGGGCGGGTGGCCCGTTCGGAAACACCGCTGTACATTTCCTCGGCCGTGGCCAAGGGTGAAGCCTATGGTTCGCTGCTCACGGCCAAAGGCATGACCTCTTTGGAAGTTATCCGAGATTATCTGGGCTTTACCCAAAAAATGAGCGCGCAGCCCCTGTCCGTGCTGATGGTGGCCGGGGATGTGTTTCGGAGCGTGACCAACCTGGTGCGCGGCGAGAAGGTGGAAGATTTGCAAATGCCGGACTCCGGGGATATGCTGGAAGTTTATCGGATCACCGGCGCGAAGTTTTAGACCAGTTTCGGACCGGCTTGTCGGGTTAAGGGCGGTCCCAAAGGCGAACAAACATGGCCGATAAAAATTACTACGAGATTCTGGAAGTGTTTCCGGCGGCGACGCTGGAGGACATTGAAACTTCCTACCGGATGCTCCTGTACAAGTACCACCCGGATCACAATCCGGATCGGGCGGAGTGGGCCCACCAAATGACCTCGCTGGTGGTGGAATCCTTTCAGTGCCTTTCGGACCCGGAACGCCGCAAGTTGCACAACTTTCAAATTTATTGTCCCATGAAACGGCAGGCGGCTGAGCGTAAATTTTTCTTTTTTCAAGGCAAGAAAAAAAAACAGTGGGAAGACGCCCGGGCGCGTTTTGGCGCCGGTGTCGCCCTCTATGCCAAACAAAAAACCAAAGCGATGCTGAAGTTCCAGGAAGCCGTGAGCATGTGGCCGCAGTTTCCCGAAGCGCTCTACAACATCGGACTGTGTCTGGTGGATATGAAAAAATACGTGGAGGCGCGTTCGTATTTTCACCGCGTCCAGGAAATGAACGCCGCGGACCAGGAAATCAAACGTACCATCCGGCGTTTGGATGAACTTAAAGGCTAATATGTTATTCGGAAAGAAAGGACTCAATCCGCATGTCTAAAATTATCGGCATCGACCTGGGCACCACGAATTCCTGCGCGGC
>JAAXVQ010000277.1 GCA_013335425.1 Candidatus Firestoneibacteriota bacterium
GTGCAAATTTATGGGGCATATGGCGATTCGAGCGCACGAGATTGATGTTGTGATAATTGAATTGTAGGGGCGTATTGCGATACGCCCCTATGTGATTGTTGTCGAGCAAATTTATGGGGCATATGGCGATTCGAGTGTACGAGATTGATGTTGTGATAATTGAATTGTAGGGGCGTATTGCGATACGCCCTTACGTGATTATTGTCGTGCAAATTTATGGGGCATATGGCGATTCGAGTGTACGAGATTGATGTTGTGATAATTGAATTGTAGGGGCGTATTGCGATACGCCCCTACGTGATTGTTGTCGTGCAAATTTATGGGGCATATGGCGATCCAACCGTACGAGATTGATGTTGCGATAATTGAATTGTAGGGGCGTATTGCGATACGCCCCTACGTGTTTTGCGATGGTAATTATGAATTTTTTGGGGGTGTGTGGCGATACTTTTACATAAAAGCAGCGTGTCGGAAAAAAGGGATTTCCATTAGCGCAAATCGAGGAAATAGGATAAAATTGCATTTGCCTTTTATATTCAAATTGGATGTTGTTTGGTTGGAAAACGCTTTATTGTGGTCCTCGGCTTGGTGCGGTTTTGTGGCGGGCGACTTGGCCGGAACGGACGGAGATTAGATCAATTCGGGGGTTAAGGCTGAGTCAACCATGTTTGACTCATCAGTCAATAGGGAAAAAATCTATGAAAAAAGGATTGAACCATCCGGGCTTTTGGTTGGCGGGGTTGACGGTGTTGGCGTTTTCCCTGGCGGTTTTCGCGGCCACTTACGCTGGGTGATCCTGGGGACCCGGCTGAACATCGGCGTTTTGACGTATGCCGGCCACCCCTCCTTGGTTACCAGTCCCGCACGGGCACGAGCCGGTTGTGCGCGGTTTGGATTGAACCCACGGGCACGATCGATAAGGTCAACGCCAAGTACTGGGACACACACGCCTGGCAGGCTCTGGGCACCGTATTAAAACCGTGGCCAACATTAAAAACAAGCTCATTCAGACCGGGCAATAGGCGGGAATTTTCCGGCGACCGCGGCATCGTCGGTTCACGAAATGTTTCGAAGTCGGGCGCACACAACGCCGCGTTGAGCAAAACCTTGTTTCGCGACTGCTTTTGTGTGAAAATAAACCGTTGGTGGTGACTTTTACCCGGGGGGACTCTAAAGTGGCGAAAGTCAAAGGCACGGTTTTTGGTCCGCGTTTGGAATTCATTCAGAAAAAAGGCACGCCGGCTCAACAGCAGCAAGTTATGGATTTGCTCGATCCCTCCTTTCGCGACATCATCGCCCGCCGCGTCATGCCCCATGGATGGTATCCCTTTGAGTACTATGTGGCGTTAAATCGCGCCATTGTGAAGGTGTTGGGACACGGCGACGAAGCGATTTTGCGCGAAGTCGGCTACTACTCGGCGAACGTTTCCTTAAACGGGATTTACAAGACTTTTTTTCGAGCCGGCACACCCGGTTTTATCGTCAAAATCGCCACCCGGGCGTGGGAACAGTATTTTCAGAACGGGCAACTGAAAGTGGAAACGCATACGGCGCAAAGCTTGACCATGCACTTCACGGGCATTGAGGTGCTGGCACGCGAACATTTTATCTCCACGGCCGGCTGGATAAAAAAAGTGTTGGAACTTTCCGGCGCTAAAAATGTGAAGGTGGAACTCGGCAAATTTGGGCCGGAACTGGTAACTTTGGAAGTGAGTTGGGAATGATGCGCCTGAGCGGTCGGGTCTGGGGAAAAGGGCTGTTTATGTTGCTGGCGTTGCCGGGCCTTGCAGGTTGCGTTCCGCATCATGTGCCGCAACCCAAGGTGGCGGAATACAACGGGTCAAAACTGACCTATGATGCCTTCTTTTTTCAAGCTTGCGATGTCAAGACGTTTCCCCGGCTCACCCAACAGGAAAACGGCACCGACGTTCCGGTGGAAGTTTTTCCCGCCCGCTTCAGTTTCAACCTAAAAGATAAGCGGCCCATGCCGGCTTTGGCAAAGGGACCGCGTTATTTTTTCCCGGTTTTTAGTGAAGTGACCGTCATACCGTTGCAGGACCCGTCGGTCAAGGACTTTGAGCTAGCTTATCCCGGCTTGGCGCAAGCGGCCCGGAGCCTGAGCGTGCTGCTGCAAAAGCGCCCCACGCTGGCGTCTGTGCGCCGTGATATTCCGGACATCGGGGAAGTGGACTGCACACGCTCGATCATCGCCAAACCGCAATTTTTGGAGTTTGCTTCGGGCAGCGGGGTGGTGTTTTTGACCCAATACGGCCAGGAGTTTCGGGCTATCAACAACGAGGAGCTGGCTTTGGTTTTTGAAGGGCTTTCCTCCGACGGGAGCATGTTCGTGGCGGCGCGCCTGGCCGTGGGGCACCCCACGCTTGACCGGGGCCCGGATGCGGCGCATCCGCTGCCGGCCTCCAAACAGGCCAAATACCTGAAACATATTGAACAGGAGTTGGATTTTTTCCCGGAGAGTTCTTTTAACCCGCCGTTACAGGACCTGAAAGCGTTGTTGGCCTCGCTGACCTTGGCCGGTGTCAGCCGTACTGCGCAGGAGGCCGCGCATCCTTCGGAGGTGTCTCATGGCTCAAACTCGAAAAAGTAGAACCGTAAAGAGCGTCGTTCGTAAAAATTCCCGTTCAACCCCCAAGCCCCTGCGTAAGTCCAGCTATGGTTGGGTACCGGATTTGCCCGATCAACGGGACGTGCTTTACGGCGCGGTCCGTCCGGTTCCGGCGAAATTGCCGACGGTCGTGGATTTGCGGAGGATTTGTACGGCGGTTGAAGACCAGGGTTCTTTGGGGAGCTGCACGGCCAATGCCCTGGCCGGTGCCCTGGAGTTTTTGGAGAAAAAACACAAACTTCCTCCCGTGGATTTAAGCCGGTTGTTCATTTATTACAATGAACGCGTGGTGGAGCACACGGTGACCTCCGATTCCGGCGCCATGCTCCGCGACGGCATCAAGACCCTGAAGAACTTGGGCGTCTGCGCAGAGAAAAAATGGCCCTATGTCATTGCCAAATTTGCGGTCAAGCCCACGCCCGCTTGTTTCAAGGAAGCTTTGGATCACCAGATCACGGCCTACCAGCGCATCGTGACCGTGGACCAAATGCGGGCTTGTCTGGCGGAAGGTTATCCCTTTGTCTTCGGTTTTACCGTGTATGAGAGTTTTGAAACCCAACAGGTGGCGCTCACCGGGGAGGCGGACTTGCCGCAGGCAGGGGAGCGCGTTGTCGGCGGGCACGCGGTGATGGCCGTGGGTTATGACGATGTTAAAAAGCGATTTTTAGTCCGTAACTCCTGGGGGACCAGTTGGGGAAAGCAGGGTTATTTCACGCTGCCGTACGCCTACCTGGCCGACCGCAACCTTTCGGATGATTTTTGGACCATCCGGGCTGGAGAAAATATCTAGTTGTTTCGAGGAGGCGGTTGGTATGGGCAACATTAAGGGCACGGGGTTCGCCGATGCCTATGAATATTTTGAAAAACTCGGTGGTCCCGAGGGCATGGAAAAAGTCAAAGCCGCCTTGGACCCCAAAACCACTAATCTGCTTTTTTCCAAATCCATTTTGCCCGCTGCCTGGTACGACTATCCGGCCTATATGGAGTTCGTTCTGAAGGCTTCCAAGATATTGGGGAAGGAAAAGTCCGCTGAAGTGCTTTATAACCTGCCGGTTTTCCAACTGCATAAAGTGCTCAACGGCGTGTACCGGGCTTTTTTCAGGATTTTGAGTCCCGAA
>JAAXVQ010000278.1 GCA_013335425.1 Candidatus Firestoneibacteriota bacterium
CGGCGAAGCGGGATATCATATGTAAATCTCGTAAGGGCGTATTGCCATACGCCCCTACATTTCAAGAATGGTTTTCCAATTATTCGTAGGGGCGTATTGCCATACGCCCCTACATTTCACGGATGGGTTTCCAATTATTCGTAAGGGCGTATTGCCATACGCCCCTACATAAGGCTGATTTTCCAAGAAAAAATCAAGGCCTCTATTGTGCCTAATTTATCGCTTTCGTAGGGGCGTATTGCGATACGCCCCCACATTTCAGGGAGGTTTTCCATGAAAAAAATCGAAGCCTTTATTCAGCCTGAGCAGTTCGACAGCGTTAAAAAGGAGCTTTTCGCAGCCCAAATCTTTAAGATGTCGGTTTCCCAAGTCAAGGGTTGCGGCCAACAAAAAGGTTATACGGAAAGTTTCCGCGGCCAAGTCGTGGAAATCAACCTGCTGCCTAAGACCAAGATCGAAATCGCCGTCAACGAGGAGTTTGTCCAGCCCACCATTGACGCGATTGTCCGTGGCGCCCGCACCGGCAACATCGGCGACGGCAAGATTTTCGTGACCAACTTGGAACAATGCATCCGCGTCCGCACGGGCGAAACCGGGAAAAACGCCATCGGTTGAGGGTATCACTGACGTTGCTTCCAAGCGTTTGCATCCTTGGCGGAGGTTTCGTTCAGTAAATAAATCCCTCAGTAATCTTTTAAATCCAACCGCCCATCAGCGGCAAAACCGGAACTACCCAGCGGGGCCAAGGCGCTTCGCATTGGGGATTTCTCATAAGCAAACGACTCAGTTGCAGGCGACTTATCGACATTTCCCGCCAAGGACTTTACAGCTCAATTTTATTACAATTTAGAAATTATTATAAATAATCATTCATAATTGTTCTTATTACACATTTGCCTTCATTTTATCCAGGCCAACTTTTAAGGATTTTGGTTTTTTTATTTTCCGTAAGTTTTAGTTTTCACCTTATTTCCCAAAGATAATTTTCATGTTCAAGCAGTCCCGCCACTATTTTCCATTCGAAACAGAGTTGTTTCCGGGACTTGGCACCCAACTTGCAAATCGGAAGGCAAAGACCACGAATGGGAAAGACGACTTTCTCACGAAAGGAGTTGAGGGTAAGAGTCAACGCATGAGCTGTCGCAGTCAAGTAAGCCCAAAACCATGAGCTTATATACTCGAGAGGAGAGAAACACATGACAAAGAAATTGGTTTTAGCAATAATGGCCTCGATTTTGGTCGTTGGTTCCGCTGTCGCGGACGATGCCAAAGCACCCAAATGGTATGACAAGATCGGCGTGTCGGGATACTTGGATGCCTATTACCAAATCAACCCGAACGGTTTAAGCGGCAATATCGTCGGACGCGCATTTGATACGCGCCAGAACGAGTTTGCCTTTTCCGGAGCCAAAATCGCCGTTTCGGAAACAGATGCGGCTACGGGCATCGGCGGCGAATTGGACCTGCTCTACGGACCGGTGGCTTTCTTGGCCGCCGGCGGACCGGTGGAACAGGCCTTCGGGACCTTCTCCCTGGGTCCGGTGGGCTTTAAGGTCGGTAAGTTCACCACCCATTTGGGGTATGAAGTTATCGAGACGCCCGCCAACTTGAATTACAGCCGTTCCCTCCTGTTCAATCAAGTCCCCTTTTATCATGTGGGTGCGGAAGCGACTTATAGCCCGCTTGAAGGACTCGGCTTGATGGTCGGCGTGGTCAACGGAAATTCGATCGAACAGGCCAACGACGAAGCCAAGGACATCGCCGCTCAGGTGACCTACAGCAAGATCTCGGGTCTGAGCCTGATTGCCAACTACTACCTCGAGTCCAACCGCACGGCCGCAGGCGCACAACCGTTCGAGAACACGCATTACCTGGAGCTGGTCGGCAATTACCAGGCCTTGCCGGCTTTGGGTGTCGGCTGTGATTACCTCTACAAAACCACCATCGCTTCCACGGACAAGGATGCGGACGGCAACCTGTTGGGTGACAGCAGCAGCCCCAAGAGCCAGGGTTATGCTCTTTACGCCAACTACGTCACGCCGGTAAGCGGCTTGTCCGTAGTACCCCGTTTTGAACAGTGGTATGCGCCGGATGCTTATGCCCTGGCTTATGACTATACCCTAACCGCCAAGTACGCGGTCGGCGCCATTACGCACTATTTGGAACTGCGTCAAGACATCGCTTATCCCGGCAGCTACCTGCCGCCGGCCGGAGAGACGGAATTGAAAAGCACGCAAATGACGCTGACCTACGGCGTTACCTACTCATTCTAATTACGAAGGAGGAAATAAAAATGAAACTGAAACGCTTTTTACCCTGGATCTTGACGCTGGCAGGCTTGGGCGCCATGGCTGCGAGCCTGGCTTGGGCCGGTGACCCGACCGGCGCGAGCACCGGAACCATCGCCGATGTAACCGCAGCGGTGGCGGGCAAACCCACCTTGGAAGAGATCGGCAAGGCTTTGGGGCACAACATCCTGGCTTCCAACTTCATCTGGACCTTGGTGGCCGGTTTTCTGGTTATGTTCATGCAAGCCGGCTTTATGTTGGTGGAAACCGGCATGTGCCGGGCAAAAAACGCAGCCCATACGGCCTTTATGAACTTTGCCGTCTACTTCCTGGGCATGACCGGCTTTTACCTGACCGGGTTCGCTCTGATGATGGGCAACAGCGCAGGCATTGCCACGCTGGGCGGGGTCGCCCCGCTGGGCAGCGCCTTCAGCATTGAACTTTTCGGAAAATCCTTTCAATTGTTCGGCACGTCGGGCTTCATGCTTCACGGTCATGCTTATGACGTGGGTGTGTTCGCGCTTTTCCTGTTCCAAATGGTGTTCATGGACACGGCGGCCACCATCCCCACGGGCGCCATGGCCGAACGTTGGAAAACCACCAACTTCATCCTCTTCGCCCTCTTTATGTCCATGCTCATTTACCCCATCTTCGGCAACTGGGTCTGGGGCAACGGCTGGTTGGCTAAATTGGGCACCAACTTCGGCTTGGGCCACGGACACGTGGACTTTGCCGGTTCCTCGGTGGTGCACATGGTGGGCGGCGTAGCGGCTTTGGCAGGCGCCATTGTCTTAGGTCCGCGCATCGGCAAGTTCGACAAAAACAACAAACCCGTGGCCATGCCCGGTCACCATGTCCCCATGGCCATTTTGGGCGCCTTCATCCTGGCCTTTGGCTGGTTCGGGTTCAATGCCGGCAGCTCGCTTTCCGGCAATGATCTGCGCATTGCGGTAGCGGCGGTGAACACGATGCTGGCTTCGGCCAGCGGCGGTATCGCCTCCATGCTCTTTATGTTCATTAAAACCAAAAAGTGGGATCCCAGTATGACCATCAACGGCTTCTTGGCCGGTTTGGTGGCCATCACGGCTCCTTGCGCTTTCGTTAACGCCGAGGCGGCTTTCTTCATTGGTGCGGTCGCCGGCGTGTTGGTGGTGCTTTCCGTGTACTTTGTGGAAGGCACGCTTAAGCTGGACGATCCGGTGGGCGCCATTTCCGTGCACGGCGTCAACGGCGCCTGGGGCGTGCTCAGCCTGGGCTTGTTCGCGGACGGTTCCTACGGCGACGGCTGGAACGGCGTGGCCGGTACGGTGAAAGGCTTGTTCTACGGTGACGCCAGCCAGCTGACGGCTCAGATCATCGGCACGGTTTCCTGCTTTGTGTTTGTGTTCGTTTCCTTCTGGCTTTTCTTTAAAATCACGGATAAGATCTGGGGTATCCGGGTTTCGAAGGAAA
>JAAXVQ010000279.1 GCA_013335425.1 Candidatus Firestoneibacteriota bacterium
CGCGGTGAATGCCAAGGTTACGCATAAACTCAACACTCCATAGTAAATGATGTACGCTCCCGGTTCCGCGACTGAAATGCCGTGGGTGGTAAAATAAGTAAAAGCCAGTTTGTGGGGGAACCCGAAAAGCAGGAGCAGCCAGGTAATGACGCCCATCCACGGCACCCAAATCAACCACTTAATCCAGTTTCCACCCTGGATTCTTTTATTTTTCACGGCCAAACAAGCTTCCTGCAGGCCCGCAGCCGGACAAACCCAACCGCAAAACAACCGGCCAAAAAACAAGGCGCTTAAGAACATGAGGGAAAACACCAGCATGCTTCCCGATATGACGCCCTCGGTGATTCCTTGAATAATCAAATAGGGAGACAAATAATAAATGGTAATCGGAAACAGCAAAAACGAAATTAAAATGCCGGCTTGACGCACGCGTTGTCGGGTCATACTTTCTTACCTCCCTGCGGGTCCCGCGGTTTCGCCCGCTTTCAAACGACACCCGCAAATTTATACACACCAAAAAGAATATAGCTTTTAAGTATTTGTGGGTCAATTTTTTTCGACTTGCGGGAGGTTATGCGAAAAATTTCATGATGCCGATCATTTCATATTTCGTAATTTCTTCAACAACAAATCAAAATCAACCGGTTTGGGTATTACGGCCGTGACCAACTCCGTGAGCCCCTCGGTTTCCAGGATTTTGTCGATAAAAGGGCGGCCCGAAATAATGAAAACCTTCATGGATCGTCCTTCGGACTTTATTTTTTTAACCAATTCCGTCCCGTTCAAACCGGGCATCTTATAATCGAGCAGCACGGCTGCAAAGCTCCCCTTTTCAAGTAACGCTTTGCCCTTTATCGGGTCGTTGGTCTGGGCGACGACAAACCCTTCTTCCCGAAGCGCCTCGGCCAATAGATCACAAAACTCAACATCGTCTTCGACAATCAGGATTTTTTCCTTAAGCATGCTCACCTCTTTCCATCGGCAAACGGACCAGGATCTCCGTCCCCAATCCTACTTGGCTGCGAATCTCAATAGAACCGCCGTGAAGCTGCACGATCTGCCGGCAGACGGGCAACCCCAACCCGGTACCTTTAGCTTTGGTGGTAAAAAAGGGATCAAAAGCCTGAGCGAGGGCTTCCGGCTCAAAACCGTCGCCATTGTCCTTGACGCTCAGCCTGAACGCTTCCGCATCCGCCACCGCTTCAATCAGGATCTCGCCTTTTCCGGCCGGCGCCGCATCGATGGCATTGTTTAAAAGATTGTGAAACACTTCCTTGATTTGAGTGGCGTCCGCCTCCAACATGATCGCTTTCACCGCTTCGATACGGTTGATGATCGCAACCTTTTTTTTCAAATGCGCCCGAACAGTCTCCACACATTCCTCGACCAGCTCAAACACATTGATTTTTTCATAATGCGGGGGTTTAAGGCGTGAATAGAACAGCAGGTTATTGATGATCTGATCGCTCTCGGCGATTTTTTTATTGATCAAGGCCGTGTATTTTTCCAGGTCGAATTCTTGATGTGCCCTGCTTTTTTTATTGATATTGAGCACCGCCATGCCGATGGCGGCCAGCGGGTTTCGCAGTTCATGAGCGACGGTGGCCGCCAACGCCCCAATGTCCGAGAGCCGCTTGGATTTTTCCAGCTCGACTTGGGCCGCCAGCAGCTCCTCGGATCGCTCCCTCACTTGACTCGCAAACATTTCCTTGTCGCGTTCCAGAATCGCTTCGGCTTGTTTGCGTTCGGTAATGTCGTGCCCGATGGTGATTACACCCCGTACGCCGCCCTCGGGATCAAACTCCGGCACCAATTGCGATTCGAATATCCGGGTTTCTCCCCGCCAATGACTCACATGTTCAATTTGGCAGGGTTCACCCGTTGCCAACACTTCGCGTGCGGCGGCCTCGGCCGCCTCGACCACCATATCTGATCCCCCGTATTCCCTTATGGTCCGGCCCAAAATCGCCTCGGGTTCCAGTCCGGTGCGCAGTATCACCGCCGGATTTACATAAACCACCCTTAAACTTTTATCGAAACGCAAGATAAGATCCGGCAGACTTTCCGCCAGGGTGCGGAAACGCTCTTCACTCAAGCGCATGGCCTTTTCAGCCATGATCCTTTCCGTGATGTCGCGGCCCAAGATGGCCACGCCGTCTTGCAGGGGAAAGAACCTGACATCAAAAACCACCTTCCTTTTTCCAAACGTAATCTCGTTTTCATAGCGTGCAGAACACTGGGTTTCCATCGCTTTGGCGCAATATCGAACGAAGCGTCGGGTATCCTCCGTGTTTCCGAAAATTTCCACCCGGGTTTTTCCCAACACCCTCTCCGCCGGTATACCCGAAATTTCTTCGGCGGTTTTATTCCAATAGGTGTACCGAAATTCACGATCCACCGCAATGAACGTGTCATGGATGCTTTCCATGAGGGTCTTGTATTTGAATTCACTTGCCTGCAAGGCATTTTCAGCCACTTTGCGCTCGGTGATGTCGCGCAGGATCACCTGGATAGCGGGACCTTCCTGATCGATAAAACCCGAACCGGTTACTTCCACGTCGCGGATTTCACCGTCCAACCTGATGATCTTCTCTTCAATCAAAGGCGCGGAATCGCCCCGCAGCAGCCGGCCAAGGCGCACTTTCATTTGGGCATAATAAGCCGGATGGAACAAATCATAAGCGGTTTTACCCAAAAGCTGGTCCGGGCCAGTAGCGCCAAACAGGGTCAGGGCGGCCGGATTGGCAAAAACCACCCGGTTGCTGCGGTTGACCAACACGGCGTCGGGTGAAAGTTCCACCAGCCGGCGGTACCGTTCTTCGCTGTTTTGCAGGGCGGCTTCCGCCAATTTGCGCTCGGTAATGTCGCTGAAGACGGTATAAACCTGGTATGGCTTTTTCTCTCCGGGCTGAAACAGGGGCACGGCATTGATGATGATCCAGCGGTAACATTCAAAGTGCGGGCTGTAGTACCCCATCACCACATCGCGGACTTTTTCCCCGGTCCGCAACGCCACCATGGCCGGGTGTTCCCTTCCGGGAAACGGCGTTCCGTCCGCCCGGACCGTGCTGTTCTCCTCAGCCGCCGAGGAACTGCCTAAAATTTCTTCCCGTGCTTTTCCGAGAATCTGTTCCGCCGCGGGATTCATGGAAATAATTTTCCCCTCGGCATCTTGGTAAACGGCGCCTTGCAGCATGGTCTCAAACAAAAGCCGGAAATGTTGCTCCGATAGGCGCAATGCTTCCTCGATTTTTTTTTGTTCGGTGATGTCCACGCCATAACCGGCGACAAATTTTTCTCCCGAGGCATTGTGGATAAGGAATTTAGAATTCAGCCAATACGTCGATCTACCCGCGGAATCCCGGGTTTCTTCCACCACCAAGCGCGGCCGGCCGTCGCTTAAAACCGCCAGATCATTTTCCCGGTTGGTTCGGGCAATGTCGGGAAAAAACAAATCAGCATCAGTCTTACCCCGGATTTTTTCCAACGTAACGTTAAAACGCACCTCATAGGTCTTGCTCAAATAAACATACTTCCCGGCTTCATTTTTAATCCAGGCAATGCCGGGACTGTTGTCCATATAGTTGCGGAAGCGCTCCTCGCTTTCCTGCAGGTCGCTCGTCCGGCGGCGCAAGACATCTTCCAGTTGCGCCTTATGCATCAGCAAGTCGGCGATGGCTTGTTGCCTTTGACGGCGTCCGGCGCCTACCATAAACAAAAT
>JAAXVQ010000280.1 GCA_013335425.1 Candidatus Firestoneibacteriota bacterium
GGAGGCGATCACCCCTACGCCCGAGGACAAACCGTCCATGATGTCGATGAGATTCATCGCATTGGTGATGCCCACGACCCACAACAAGCTCAACACCACCGAAAGCACGGGGTTGTGTATAAACTGGAGACGCATGTTGCAGTAAATGAGGATCAAGGCCGCCACGGTCTGCCCTAAAAATTTCACGCCCGGCGAGAGCGCATGCTTGTCGTCGATCAAGCCTAAAACCGTTATAACCGTGGCCCCGGTGAGGATGCCGACCACCCCAAAGAGCGTCCCGTGCTGCCAGAGCTTCACGGCCGCCAGGGCAGCCACAAAACTCAGGTAAACCGCCAACCCGCCCAGGTAAGGCACGGGCTGCTCATGTTTTTTCAGCTTGGCGTCCGGGTGGTCCAAAATCCGCAATTTAAAAGCCAGGCGGGCGGCCAAAGGCGTAAAAATCAAAGCCAAACCAAAGGCGGCCAGAGCGGTCATCAGGCTTGCTGACATGTTGCTTTTCTCCCCAGGGAAATACCTGCATAAAAACGGTTCATTATAGCATTGGGCTTGGTTATGGCAAGTTGAGAAACAGCGAAATCCCACGCCCCCATCGGGAACGCCGGAGGATAAGGCGTTGAAGTTATACTCTTATGTTTATAAATATCCCGAAGCCGGCTCCCGGGTGATTCATTGAGGGACTTTCCGTTTTCTGATTTTTTTTCCGTCTTTTTCCCATTGGGCATAGGTTGCCAGCACCGGGGATAGGGCTTCGGACCAGTCGTATTGCTTTTCCGCCAAACGGCGGGCATTTTTACGAAGGCGGTCGGCCAGGGGCGTATTTTGGAGCAAACGCACGATTTGATCGGCGAACACCTCCGGAGTGTCTCCCACCATCACCTCCCTTTCGGAAACAGCGCCCAAATTTTCCGCTACCACCGACGTGGCCACCACGGGCACGCCGGCGGCAAAAGCTTCAATGGCTTTAAACTGCCGGCCGGCCGCCACCTGCAGAGGGCAAATCACCACGCGGGCTTGCGCGTAATAGGGCTCAACCGCGGGCACCCGGCCGACGAATTCCGCACCGGGGTAGATCCGTCCCCAATGGCTCTCGGAGCCGACGGGGAATAACCCCACCACCTGCAGCGTCGCGCCGGGCACGGCGGCCGCCACCCGGGGCCAACTGCGGACGCAAAAATCCCGCAAGCCTTCGGCATTGGGAGGGTATTGCATATTGCCCACGAACAGGACGGTTTTGGCGGACGGAAGTGTTCTCTGAGGGCGCAATTGCCGGGCATCCACGCCGTTGCTGGCCACTTGGATGTTTCCGCTTCCCAATTGCTGCAACAGCGCTTGGTCGCCGGGTGATGAGATGAACGCCGCGTCAAACTGACGGGAAACTTTGGGTTCATAGGCCGCCAAGGTGCGCGCTTCCCGTTTTAAATAGATTTTTTTCCAAAACGGCGCCGGCTGTTGCGTCCGCGCCTGAAAGTACCTCGTCAAGGCGTCGGTGTAATCCAGTACCTTCTTCACGTGTTTAACCGCCAGGGCATACGGCGCCATGCGCAAACGATAGGCGTGAACGGCTTCGATCCCGTATTTCCGAACTGCGCGCGCCACGGCTTTTTGCATGGCCGGGGAGCAGAAGGCCGCCACGTTCAACGGAGTGGCGGACGGCCAAGCCAACAGACTATGCCGCCGGATAGCCCAGCGGGAAATGCGCACACCCTCCACCGAAGCACAAAATGCCTGTAAGGCTTCCAGTTGGCGGTATTCGGCCCAGGAACTGTAAAAACATACCAGGTGAACCTGATGGTGCGCGGCCAGGGCTTGCAGCAGATGAAAAGAACGCTGGCGGTCGCCGTCCTCGGGCGGATATGGGACCAAAGCCGAAAGAAATAAAATGTTCATAGAGTTAAGCAGCCGACTCCCTGGGCGTTCTCAGGCAAACAAGCTTCCGAAAAACGCCCGGTGTTTGGGTTAAAAATGCAATACATACTCCGCGTTGACCCGGAGGGTACGTACACCCTTCAATTCCAAGTCATGCAAGGTGTCATAGTCCACAGTGTCCCCGAAGATATTTAACACTGCTCCGGCGCGCGCAAGGAATATAAGTCATCGGTCAGCATGGTTCCGTTTCGGTAGTAGGTGCCTTTCAAACGCACGCTCAGTTGCGGCCGCTGGTTGAGTTTCAAGTTGTATTTTGAATCCAGAAACAAAGGATCGTCATTGGCGCGATTGTCCGGTGTCGGAGTCTGTGCCGAGCCGACCCGGGGTTCGGAGAGGTTTTCATATCCCGTGCGTAAGTTCCAAAAATCCTGATAAGCGGGGTTTATGTACGCCTTGTCGCCCTGGTTATGGCTTAAGTTGACACGGGTATGCAGCCCGTTGAGTGCCTGTCCGGTTTTGGCGATGATGTTGATCGCCCCGGCATGCCTGAGCTTGACTTTATTTGCTCAGTTTTCAATTTGCTCAGTTGCTCTGCCATTTTTTCGCCTGAAGGCGAAAAAATGGCGGAGAGGCAGGGATTCGAACCCCGGATACCCTTACGGATATAGCAGATTTCGAGTCTGCCGCCTTCAACCAGCTCGGCCACCTCTCCGTGCGAGGACTTCCTGGAAAACTTTATTTTTCAGAAACCGCAAAGAACCCAAGGGCGAAAACGTGCGTTGCGCGGCTTGCGCTTTCACAACTTTCGTTTTTCGACTCTTGATTTTTCGCGATGTAAAAAATCTGGTGGAGCAGAGCGGGATCGAACCGCCGACCCCCACGTTGCGAACGTGGTGCTCTCCCAGCTGAGCTACTGCCCCAAAGGAAACGTAAAATATCCAAAGTGAGGCTTAAAGTCAAGCCGCCTTTCATGATTGACGGGCGAAAACAGCCAATCATAAGATTTTTTTTCAAATGGTGTAAAATTAGGTTTAATATAGTAAGCCAACCCTGCCTATTATGTATGTTTTATATGACAATATAAACCATAGCTATATCTATTGTTAAAGTTGACTTGACACTGCAAGTTCAGGCAACTAAATTGATTGCAACTAACTATCTGTTTTTACAATAAATCTTTTGGTCACAAATGCAAATGGTTGCGTTGATACAACGCTCAAAACTATTACAGTGCATCCTTCACCAGAAGCCTCATTTTATGCCGATCCTACTTATCAGATGATTCCTGATCGCACGGTGAACCTGGTTAATACAACTGAGCATGGCAACTGGACCTATCAATGGCGGTTTGGGGACGACAGTACATCGGTATTGCGCGATCCGGGATCACATGTATATGCCGGCCCTGATGAATACCTGATATACCTGATTGTTAAGGGGGAGCATTGTGCCGACAGTGCATGGACAAGTGTTGAAATAGTACCTCATCCGCCGGTTGCAGCATTCAAACCTGTTCACGGATGGATTTACCTTTTTTTCATCAATTAATTGGTTTTTGGCAATCACTAAATCAAGGTCCCATTCTTTTCTATATTTCTCTCTGAATTAGAAATCTTTTCCTTTTTTGGAATATTTATTTTAAGTATTCCACCTTCATATGAAGCTTTTATCTCATCAAGATTTGCATCTTTAGGTAAAGAAAAACTCCTCTCAAAAGACGAATAATTGAAATCATTTATTGAATAATTTTTATTAATATTCTGTGTTACAGTTAAGATATCTACTCTTATATCTTCACTGATAAAGCCCATTTTAACTGAAATAAAATTTGCAATATCCATCCCAA
>JAAXVQ010000281.1 GCA_013335425.1 Candidatus Firestoneibacteriota bacterium
GCCTTGTTCGGTTTGCGGCAGGATGATGAAAAATTCATCACCGCCGTAGCGGACCAGGATGTCCACCACGCGGTTGGAACTTTTAATATCCCCGGAGATTTGCTCCAGGACATAATCACCGGCACTATGCCCGAACGTGTCGTTGATGAGTTTGAATTCATCCACGTCGATCATCAGACAGGCTATGGGGAACTGATACCGCCGCGCCCGTTCCACTTCCTCATGGAAACGCTCCATCAGGTAGCGGCGATTGTGCAAACCGGTCAGCGGATCGGTGATGGACATTTCCGCCAAGCGCTGGTTGGTCTCGCGTAAATTGTCGTTCTCACCCTTGACGCGCAAGGCGGCGTAAACCCGGGCGATGAGTTCTTCGCCGTCAAAGGGCTTGGTGATGTAATCATGCCCTCCGATTTGCAGGCCTTCGATTTTGCTGTCGGTTTCACTCCGGACCGTAACAAAAATGACAGGGATGTGTTTCAAGGTGTCGGTGCCTTTGAGCTGTTTGACCACTTCGTAGCCGTTAAGCTTGGGAATCATGACATCCATGAGAATCAAATCCGGAATATTGGCTTTGGCCAAGTTCAGAGCCTGTTCGCCGTCGCTGGCCCACATGGTGTCGAAATTTCTTTCTTCCAGGGTGATTTTCACCAATTCGGCAATTCCGGCATCGTCTTCCACGATCAAAATCAGTCCGGCCATGTTTTGCACCATCCTCCCAGCTGTTCCCGCCTGAGGGTCTGCGGGTGAAGTGCGGTTGAACAACTAGGTTCATAGTATAAAATCAAAACGGGATTGTGTCCAGATTGAAAAAAAGGGCGGCTATCGGTTTTGCGAAGCGCGACCTTGAGTGCGCAGGCTAAATTTTCAGGATTCCCCGCCGGGACAACACTTTCAACAACTCAAACCATAAGATGCTGACGCTGCCGGCCGCCAAGCAAATCAGCATATCCGGTGTGTGCAAGGGCGCGAAGCGGAACAGGTCGCGCAAAAAAGGAAGATTGAGCACCAAGGCTAAAAATCCCGTGGCCCCACCGATGACCCACCACAAAGCGGGGTTGGGTCGGCGCAGGGTTTCCCAAATGGTCGAGGTCCAGGAGCGGTTGGTGAGAATCAATCCTAAGTTTGCGAAAATCAAGGTCGTGAAAGTGAAGGCTCGGGCTTCGTTCTCTCCCTGTCCGCGAAGCATGGAGATATAGTAAACCGCCAAAGTGATGGCCAGCACCGAAACGCCCTGCAGGACGCTTAAACCCACGGTGCGGCGGCCGAAAAGCGGCTCGTGGGGATTGCGCGGCGGGCGCTGCATCACGTTCTTTTCTTCGGGTTCGGCTTCGAAGACCACAGAGCAAGCCGGGTCAATGATGAGTTCTAAAAAGACAATATGCACCGGCAATAGGGCGAGGGGCCATTTTAAAAGCACGGGAATCAACGACATGCCGGCAATGGGCGCGTGAATGGCGAAAATATAGGCGATGGCTTTTTTGATGTTTTCGAAAATCCTGCGCCCCATGCGCACGGCCTGCACGATGGAGGAAAAGTCGTCGTCCAACAAAACCAAGGAGGATGATTCCCTGGCAACGTCCGTGCCTCGGGCGCCCATGGCAATGCCGATGTGAGCGCTTTTTAAAGCCGGGGCATCGTTCACACCGTCGCCGGTCATGGCCACGATTTGGCCCGCGGTTTTGAGGGCGTTTACAATTTGCAGTTTTTGTTCAGGCACCACGCGGGCGAAAATATTGACGGAACCGATTTTGGCGAGCAGTTCCGAAGGCGACATGGAGCCCAACTCCGGGCCGGTGATGAAATGCTCGGGATTTTCTAAACCGATCTGCCTGGCGATGTTTTGGGCTGTGACCGGGTAATCGCCCGTGATCATCACCACGCGGATACCAGCGGTTTTGCATTCTGCAATGGCGGCGGGAACGTTCTCACGGACTGGGTCGGCCAATCCCACCAAACCCGTCAAAACAAAGTCGAAATCATGTTGAATTTCCGGCAGGGCGGTCTGTTTAAATTTGGCTTTGGCCACACCCAAAACCCGCAAACCGGTTGCGGCCATGGCCATCACTCGCTCGTTGAGCTCGTGTTGTTCGGTTTCGTTCAAGTGACATAAATCCGCAATAGCCTCGGGCGCCCCTTTGGCAGCGATAACAAATTCATCGCCCTGGGGTGATTGCCAAACATGGGACAACGCCAGGAGCTTCGGCGACAGCGGATAGGCGTGAACCAGCGTCCAGTCGGCATGTAAATGCTCGGTCGCAGCCAGCGAGAGAGTTCCCAACGCGTGAATGGCTTTCTCCATAGGGTCGAAGGGGTCGCGCTGACTGGCCAAAACACAGTACTCCACCAGTTCATGAAATGTTTCCGGCAGGGCGGGAGTTTGCCCGGTTTTGCCGGCGACATCCCGAAATTCTCCGCGGGCGAACAACCTGGCGACCGACATGCGGTTTTGGGTCAAAGTTCCGGTTTTATCTACGCACAACACGGTGGCGGAGCCGAGCGTCTCCACGGCCGGCATGCGCCGGGTCAAGACCCGTTTTTGGGAAATACGCCAAGCGCCCAAGGCCAGGAAGATGGTCAACACCACGGGGAATTCTTCCGGCAAGGTGGCCATGGCCAAAGTGATGCCGGCCAATAGACCCTGCATCCAGTTGCCGCGGGTCAGACCGTACACCACCACGATTATCACGCAAAGTGATAGTCCCAATATAGCCAGATTGCGGACCAATTTGCGCGTGCCTTTTTGCAGCGGGGTCTCTTCCGGCTCCAAGGATTGCAGTGCTTTGCCGATTTTACCGAGTTCCGTATGGATACCCGTGGCTTTGACTTGGGCGATACCTCGTCCCTGTACCAGCAGGGAGCCTGAAAAGATATAGGGCAAATCGTCTCCGCCCGGCCGCGCCATCTCCGCTTTTTCGTCGCCGGCGATTTTGCGAACCGGGATCGACTCTCCGGTCAGAAGGGATTCGTCGGCAGAGAGGTTTAAACACGACAGCAGCACGGCGTCAGCCGCGACGCGGTCGCCTTCGCTGACAATGAGGATATCGCCGCGCACGACTTCACGTCCGGCGATGCGCTTTTCTTCACCCCCGCGTATAACCCTGGCCCGGGGACTGGTCAAGTCGCGCAACGCTTCCAGGGCCCGTTCGGTCTTTCTTTCCTGGTAGAGCGTGATCCCCATCACTACAAACACGAACCCGAGCAACATGAGCGCTTCGGTCAGATCGCCCAGGAAAAAATAAAGCAAACCGCCGGCCACCAACAAAAGAAACATGGGCTCGCGCACTACTTCGAAGGCAATTGCCAAAAGAGTGCGTTTTCGGGAAGAAGGGAGTTCGTTGAAGCCGTCGGTTTTCAGACGTGCGGCGGCCTCGTCGGGGGAGAGTCCCGGGAAATTGGGGATTTTCATTTCAGGGCGCATGCACGTGCCTCCCGATGTTTTTTACTGGTAACCATATGGCCTCGTCACTCATATCCCGAGGTCTTAATGGACATTTTTTCTTTAAATTTCCGCAAAAAGCTCAACGTATAAAGGGGGAAGCAAGCGGCTCCCATAAAAGAAAGTCGATGGTATCATTATAGACCGCTTACCCAGGCGAACGGCTCGAAAAAATGCCCGGATCACCAAATTTTAAGACAATGATTTTTCCGTTATCGGACCATGCTCCTGGCGTTGTTCTGCAACGGCATTTTCCGAAGTTTAAGAAACATG
>JAAXVQ010000282.1 GCA_013335425.1 Candidatus Firestoneibacteriota bacterium
GTGCCAGGAAGTGTTCGCCGTCAGTCCGGAGGCGGCCGAGAGCTGGTCGGAAGTTGCGTAACTGTATCCCAAAGTAAGGTTGGGAAGCAGGGCATTGAAACTGCCGTGGTAGGCGGCCGCTTTGGCATCCAGGGCTTTGCGGGCGCTTTGCAGGGAAGGATTTTGAGTGGCGGCGATTTTCAGGCAATCGTCCCAGGTCAAGGTTTCGACAGCAGCCGGGATGCTTCCGGCCAGACAGGCAGTTATTAGGGCTCCGCGGACACAGGCTTGCAAAAATTTAGCCAACATAACTGCTCCTTTTTTGCATTTTGACGTCGGGTTCTATGCTTTTTCCGTCTGGGAAAAATTTTCGGAAAGCAGGGAAAAGTTTCCAAGCATTCCCAGCTTACATCCATTTCAATATCTAATATGATTTAACGCGATTAAAAGTTCCCTGACAAGTTAAAATCGTTTAAATTGAAATGAGTTTTCTGCAACGGGTGACTGAGGTGTAAATAAAATTTTAAAGGGCAATATGTTCGACGAATCGCCCAAGAAAATGTGTATTTAAGGGAAATAGCGCTTGACACTCAAAAGTCACGGTGATAAATTTGGCGTAACCGGGGTTTTTTACAAGGTTAATATAACCAAAGAGGAGGATCAAAGTTCATGGCAGTGCAAGGTAAAGTGAAATGGTTCAACAACGCGAAGGGATTCGGGTTTTTGGAGCAAGAGGGCGGCAAGGACGTATTTGTCCACTTTTCCGCTATCGTGGGCGATGGTTATCGCAGTTTGAACGAAGGCGACACCGTTGAATTTGACGTGGTGGACAGCCCCAAAGGGCCCCAAGCTGCCAACGTTAAAAAAGCCAACTAAGCTATTTGCCGGACCGGTTATGGTCCGAACTTGATCCTATAGAAAAAAAACGGCCCTTTTGGGCCGTTTTTTTTTGTTGGATTTTTTATTTATTAAATCGCTGATTATTTAGATTTAGAACCTTTGTAGAGTTGCAAGCTTTCTAAATGTCTTGCAACTTCATCTGCTCTACCTGCGGATTGAAGTTGGGTTTTAGCGGCGGGGATGATATTATTGGAATAATTTGTACAGAAGTGAGGAAAATTTATGAAAAAAACAATAAACCCTCAAACCGCATGCAAAACATCGGATTTCAGAATGAAACCATCACTTGCAAATTTTTTCCCCTATCGACGGCGGACCGGACGTGACCGTATCCAAATGCTTCGAAACCTCATGCCGGCAAGCGTTATGGTGTGTCTGTGGGTCATGCTTTTTACTTCGTCCGCAGCCTGGGCGGGGAGTTTGCCGTTTTCCCGCGAAGGCCAGGTGATGGGGGTCTCGGGGGAAATCACGGTTTGGGCAACGGATGCGACCGCGGCGGCCCGCGCTTTGGATCTCGGCTGGGGGGAATTGCGGCGCGTGGAGCAAGTTTTTTCCATGGTACGGCAAGGCAGCGCCGTCAATGAAATCAACCAATTTGCCGCCAGCCGGCCCGTGGAGATTTCACCGGAAGTCGTCGGTGTCCTGCAATGGGCGGGGAACATTTACCGCGTCACCCAAGGCGCTTATGACATTACCTCAGCCGCATTTGCCTGGGAATATGGTTTTGGGCAAGGCGAGTTCCGCGTGCCGGCCCCCGAGCGGCTGGAAGCGGTTAAAGCTTGCGTGGGTTATAAAAACATCATGCTTTATCCCCGGGATAAAACCGTGATGTTTAAGCGCGCCGGCATGCAGCTCGACTTTGGGGAAATTGCGCGCAGTCATGCTTTGAATTCGGTCAAGGCCTGCCTGGTCAAGCTGGGGATCTCGGCAGCCCGCATCCGGGTTGGCCGGAGCATCACCTGGCTGGGCGCCAATCCTGCCGGCGCCTTTTGGAACGAAGGCGTACCTCACCCCCGGGATGCCCGCAAATGGTTGACCATGCTGGAGGTTCCCGGCGGCAAGGTGCTTAGTTCCGGAGATGATGAACGCTTCTTTTTGCAAGCGGGCGTGCGGTATCACGCCGTGCTCGATCCGGCGACGGGCAAACCCGAAACCAATGCCCTGGCCGCGACCCTGTGGTTGCCGGAAAAAGTTAAGCTGGATTTGCCTTCGGAGGCTTTGTTGCTCATGCCGCCGGCGCAAGCCATGGACCTGGTGCGGACGATCCCCGGCGCTGAAGCCCTGATTGTCGATGCGCAAAATAACATTTGGATGACGCCGGGTTGGAAGGGCAAACTGAAAATTCAGTGGTGAGGCACGTTGGGGAACAGGCCTGCCTCTCACCCGCACGGACGGCAACGTAATTTCCCGCGACCTTTTGCCCTTGCCGCTTGACCCTGAAGCGCCTTTTCGTTATAATACGACCTCTTTTTCCCCTGCCGACAATTCTTTGGAAACGAGGACTTCCCAGCCTTATGATTGAACGTTACACTTCTCCGGCCATGCTCCGGATTTGGTCCGAGGAATTCAAATTGCAGACCTGGTTGACCGTGGAATTGGCCGCGGCCGAGGCCCAGGCTGCGCTGGGAATTATTCCGCAGGCGGCCTACCGGCAATTAAAAGTCCGGGCCCGCATTAATCCCCGGCGGGCGGCGGAAATAGAAAAAAGCACGCATCACGACGTGATTGCCTTTGTTTCCTCGACCACGGAAAAACTGGGCCCGGTGGGGCGCTATCTGCATTTCGGCATGACCTCCTCCGATGTGGTGGACACGGCTTTGGCCTTGCGCTTGCGCGCGGCCTCGGACCTGATTGCCGCGCAGCTCAGCCGGCTGGAGCGGGCCTTGGCCCGCCAGGCCAAGCGTTACCGCAGCACGCCCATGATCGGGCGTTCGCACGGCGTGCATGCCGAGCCCATCACCTTCGGACTTAAACTGGCGGTGTTTTGGGCCGAGGTGCGCCGGCAACAGGCGCGTTTCGCCGAGGCCCGCAAGACCGTGGAAGTCGGCATGTTCTCCGGAGCCGTGGGGACCTATGCCAACCAGGATCCGCGGGTGGAGCAATTGGCCTGCAAACGTCTGGGTCTGACGCCGGAATTGCCCTCCACCCAGGTGATTTCCCGGGACCGGCACGCTGCGTATCTTTGCGCCCTGGCGCAGGTGGGCTCGACGCTCGAGAAAATTTCCGTCGAGATCCGCCATTTGCAGCGCACCGAAGTACGGGAAGCTGAAGAGTTCTTCGCCAAAGGGCAGAAGGGCTCGTCGGCCATGCCGCACAAACGCAATCCGATTTTATGCGAGCGCATCACGGGGCTGTCGCGCCTTCTGCGCGGCTATGCCCTGGCGGGTCTGGAGAACGTGGCGCTCTGGCACGAACGGGACATTTCCCATTCGTCCGTAGAGCGCATGATCCTGCCCGACGCCACCGCGACCATGGAGTATCAATTGGAAAAAATGGCCGACGTGATCGAGCAGCTGGTGGTGCACCCGAAAAACATGACGCGCAACCTGAACCTGACGCGGGGCCTGATTCACTCCCAGCAGGTGCTCTTGACCCTGGTGCAAAAGGGCATGGGACGCGACGAAGCCTACCGCAAGGTTCAGACCCTGGCCATGCGCGCCTGGACACAGGAAGAAAGTTTCCGGGACCTGGTGCAAGCCGACCCCGATATCGTCAGCGTATTGACCCCCGCTGATTTTAAGGCCTGTTTTGACGTGACCTATCACACCAAACACGTAGACGGCATTTTTAAACGTTTAAAATTGTTAAGATCGGAAGAGCACAC
>JAAXVQ010000283.1 GCA_013335425.1 Candidatus Firestoneibacteriota bacterium
TCCTGGGTGGGTATGCCCTGGGAGGCATGCAGACCCGCGTGGGGATAGCCCACCAGCGCGTCATGATCGCGGGCCAAAAGCAGGGTTTTGATTTTTTCATCCATGTCCCGGGCCCAGTGCGGGACGGGTGCGTCCTCTTCCTGGGAAATCAAGGCCAGGTTGTGGGTGATGTTGCCGCTGGCGATGACCATGACCTTTTTCGTACGCAGGCTGCGTAGGGCTTGGCCCAGCAGATAATGGTAAGCCGGCGGTTTGGACATGTCCAAACTCAACGGCACCACCGGGATGTCGGCCTGGGGGAACAGGTGCATTAAGACCGTCCAAGCGCCGTGGTCTATGCCCCAGGCTTCCGAGCAACCGCCTGCGGCGAGGTCTCGGGTTTTTGGTTTTTCGCCGGCGGTTTGAAAGAATGTATGCAGGCATTTAACGGTTTTTTCCGCCAAGCCGGGGTCCCCGGGACAGGGGTATTTAATTTGATAGAGCTCGTCGGGGAACCCGTAAAAATCATAAATTTGTCGGGGGTGAGGCTGGCAGGAAACGAAGGTACCCTGCGTCATCCAATGGGCGGAAATCATCAGGATCGCGTCGGGGTGCGGAAGGGTTTTTCCCCAGTTCTGCAGTGACTGAGTATATTCGTTTTTCGCCAAGGCGTTCATCGGAGAGCCGTGTCCCACGAAAATCGCCTGACCGCGTTGTAGCGAGTTATGCATGCCGGCGCCTCCCATCGCTATTGTTTGATTGTAGCAGTTGCCGACGGCGGAGGGAACGGAAAATCGCGGGTATTTTAATCGGGGGATAAACGTTGATGTTTTAAAATGGTGCGATTATTTTAAGGTCAGGTGGGCATGACCTGCATGGGTGGGGAACCGGCCTGACTGTTTCTGGGAAAAGGAATTGGAAAAAATACGCCTTTGCCCGGGGATATGCCCGCGTGGTATCACCGTCTGCGGGATGCGGCCGGAGGAAATTTTTGGAATCGGGCAGAACTTCGGTGCGGGTATGCTGCGCTGGACGCCGACCGCTTGCGTACCCTGACAGATGCCTAGGAGCCTGTCGGACTTTCTCCTCAGAGAGGGTATAATAGCGCCGTTATCCCCCTTTGCAAAAGGGGGATAACACACAGGCACCTTTATTCGTGAGCCATTCGGAGCGGTATTTGGATCTTTCGAAGATTTAAGTCCGACAGGCTCCTAGGGTCCGGATTTCGTCGTGGTCAGGCGTGGCTCGTTGCTTGAACAGCAACAAGTTTTCCCGTAGAGCATGCCGCGGAGGCGTTTGTCGTGTTGCCCTGCCGCTAGGGCACGGGGTGTTTGGCCAGGCAGGGGATTTTTCACAAATAATCGGAAAAATCAGCTAAGATGGGGTCTATCTACATGATTCTTGTTCAGAAATTCGAGAAGAAGGCGGTGGTACTTTGAAACGGATTCTGTTCTTACTGGCAAGCTTGGGGACACTGTCGCTGGCAGCGCAAGCCGGGCCGAGCGGTTACCATATGATCAGGAAATTACCGTTAGGCGGCGAAGGCGGTTGGGATTACCTTGTCGCCGACAGCGCGGCCCGCAGGCTTTACGTCTCAAGGGGCACGCACGTGATGGTACTCAATTTGGATACGGAGAAGGTGGTGGGAGATATTCCCGATACGCCGGGCGTGCACGGCATCGCGCTGGCGCCGGAGTTGAACCGGGGTTTTACGAGCAACGGCCAGGCCAACACAGCCACCATCTTTGACCTTAAAACCCTCCAAGTGTTGGGACAAGTTCAGACCGGCACCAATCCGGACGCTATTTTGTATGATCCGGCTTCTAAAAAAGTTTTCGTGTTCAACCGGCGCAGCCACGATGCAACGGTTTTTGACGGAGCCACAGGGAATGTTGTGCGCACCTTGGCCATCGGCGGCAAACCCGAATTCGCCGTCTCGGATTCTGCGGGCAAAGTCTATGTCAACCTCGAAGACGCCGGCGAAATCGCCGAGATCGACTCCGTCAAACTTCAAATCACCAGGCGCTTTTCCACCCAACCCGGGCTTGAGCCCGAGGGTTTGGCCCTGGACCGAGAGAAGCACCGGTTGTATGTCGGCTGCCATAACAAGCTCTTGGTGGCCTTGGACCTTGTCTCGGGGCGGGTAGCGGGTACCGTGCCCATCGGGGACGGAGTGGACGGCAATGTTTTTGATCCCGAGACCGGCTTGGTCTTCAGCGCCAACGGCCGTGAGGGCACGCTGACCGTGGCCCACGAAACCAGCGCGGGGAAATTCGAGGTTTTGGAAACCGTACCCACGCAAATCGGCGCAAGGACTCTGGCGCTGGATGCCAAAACCCACAATCTTTATCTGCCCACGGCGCAATTCGGCCCAGTTCCCGAGACCACACCCGAAGCCAACACGATCACGGCCCAGGGACATCATCGCCATCCGCACCCGCCGATGGTCAAAGACAGTTTCGTGATTTTGGTCGTCGGAAAGTAAAACACCATTAATGTGATCTGGGACCTGGTGGTGATAGGCGGCGGCCCGGCCGGGCTGTTCGCTGCCGGAGAGGCTTCCGCGCATTTTAAAAAAGTCCTGCTTCTGGAAAAACAACCCGAACCGGGGCGAAAATTGCTGCTGACCGGTTCGGGGCAGTGCAATTTTACCAACATCCGCCCGCTGCGTGAGTTCCTCTTAGCCTACGGTGAACACGGACTCTTTTTAAAACCAGCCCTGCATCAATGGACCAACCTGGATAGCATCGCATTTTTTGAGCGTTATGGTTTGGAAAGCATGACGGTTGAGGACACAGGCAAGGTTTTTCCGCGCACGCGCCGGGCCGCCGATGTTCTGCGGGTCTTATTGAAGCGCTGCCAAGCGCAGGGCGTGTTGATGGAATATCACCGTCCGGTCACCCGGGTGAAGCGCGAAGCTGACGGCACGTTTCAAATTTTTTCAGGAACCCAAGCCTACCGGACCCGGCAATTGCTCTTGGCCACGGGGGGCTGTTCCTACCCGGCTACGGGCTCCACGGGAGACGGTTATGCGTTGGCCGCGGCGCTGGGGCATACCTGCATCCCGCCCCGGCCGGGGCTGACTTCTTTTATCATCCGCAATTTTCCTTGGACGCATCTCCCGGGCACTTCCTTTAAAAACTTGCCGTTAACTATTTGGCATCACGACCAGAAGTTGAAAACCCTAACCGGCGATTGGCTCATCACCCATCAAGGCATTTCCGGGCCGGCGGTGCAGAATTTGTCCCGTTATGCTTGTGCCGGTGACTGGGTCACGGCCGCTTTGGTGCCGTTTGCATCCTTGGAGGTTTTCAAACGCGAGTGGGAAGCGCGCTTGGCGCACAGCGCCCGCTTGACGTTGAAAGCCTGGTTGAAACTGTTTCCCCTCACCCAAGCGCTGGCGCGCACTTTGTTGGAACTGGCCGAATTGAAACCTGCCGAGACGGTCGCGCGTTGCGGAGCGGGATGGCTGGAGCGCATCGACGGCTATCGGGTGCTACACGTGAAAGGGACGCCGTACGAGATGGGCTTTCAGCACGGCGCTCTGCTCAAGGAGGAGGCCCGCGAGAACATGCGGTACCTGCTGCAGGTCAATGACCAGCGTGTTGCGCTCCCAGAACTGCAGCACCACAGGCATGGCCATGTCGGCCGGTACTTCCACATTCAGCTCCCGCACAGGCTGCGGCGCGGCGGCCGGCGCCTCGTG
>JAAXVQ010000284.1 GCA_013335425.1 Candidatus Firestoneibacteriota bacterium
CATCCGAAACGGAGATTCTATCGCGGCTGTTACCAAAGTAGATGCCGATGAAGTAGAAGATGTGATTGACAATGAATCAATTAACATTTCAGAACCAACGGATTCGCCCGATGGCACCGTTATTGATAACGAATAAACTTATAAAGGGCTGACGTATGTTGGCCCTATATTTCATCAACATCGCATAACGATGTATGAAGAAACCCGTATCTTTGCACGTCAAAATTCAGAAAACCAAAAGTAAAAATCTATGAAACGCATTTCACTCATGCTTGCTTTTGCCCTGATGGTAACATTGGGCTTTGCACAGAAAAAAGACAGAACCTCGGCCTACAACTATCTCAGGAGCGGGAAGTTGAACAAGGCCATTGAGTATATCGAGAAAACGATTACCCATGAGGCTACCATGAATGAGGCCAAGACCTGGGCCTACCGCGGCGACATCTACCTTCAGATCGCCCTGACTGATAATCCTGAGTATAAAGCTTTGTCGGACAATCCGTTGCAGATCGCGTACGATTCATACAAGAAGGCTATGGCCTTGCCCGATTCGAAAGAATTTGTGGCCGATATGATGACCAACATGAATGTGGTGGCGGAGAGTTTTTTCAACAAAGGGGTAGAAGGGTTTAACCAGAAGGATTACACTGCCTCCATGAATGCCTTTATCATGGCAGCCGATGTGAAATCGGAAATCGGAGTGGTTGATACTTCTGCCTTGCTCAACGCAGTTGCCGCAGCCGATCAGGCAGTCAAACCTGCCGAATCGATCAAGATTAACCAGCGTTTGCTTGAGGCGGGTTTTAAAAACCCGGGCTCAACGGGTCGCAATTTTTATGAACGTCGCCAATGTCCACGTCCAACGCATGCCCGCCCGGGCACGTCTGCTTCGGACCGATTACCAACCGGGGAAATTTTTGCCGGCTTTCATTTCCCGGGCGGGGTTTGAAAACGAGCAGCGGTGGTATGCCTTTGACCGCGGAGGTCAAAAATTTGCCGTAGTGCAAATCGCCGGTTTGCTGGCGCGGCGCATTCATTGCTGGATCAAGCCCGATATGACCTATGAACGCGGGGATCGCTTCGGCATGATCTCTTTGGGATCGGAAGTGGACGTTTACCTGCCGCTCTCGGCCCGTATTGCCGTAAAACCCGGTGACGTGGTAAGGGCCGGAGAAACGGTTTTGGGGGAGTGGGGAGAGCCATGAAGGGCAAAGACCGCATGATCCGGCAGGGCGCCTATCTGTTGCCCAACCTGCTGACCTCGTTCAGCCTGCTCTGCGGGATTGTGGCCATTGTGCTCTGTTTGCAGTACTTGACGGACCAGAACGCCGCGCATGCCGGCAACCCGCTTTTTACCTCCGCTGCTTGGCTCATCATCGCCTCCATGTTCTTCGACTTTTTAGACGGCAAAGTCGCCCGTTTGGTTCATGCGGAGAGCGAATTTGGCGTGAAGATCGATTCGCTCACGGATTTCGTCTCCTTCGGTATCGCGCCGGTGGTGTTGGCCTACACGGCCCTGCTGCCGCATGTGCCATTGGCCGTACAGGGCGTGGTGTGCGGCGCCTATTTGTTCGGCGGCGCTTGGCGTTTGGCCCGCTTCAATTGCGAGGCGGCCACCAGCAACGCGAGTTCGACGCATTTTACCGGCCTGCCCATTCCGGCGGCCGCGTCCTTCATTTGTTCCTTGGTGCTCATTACGCCGGGCACGGAAAACGGGACGTTTTTTTTGGGGCACACCTTCACCATGCTGCCGCCGACGGTGGCCGGAGCTTTGGCCGCGCTTTTGCTGCTGGTTTTGGCATTTCTCATGATGAGTCGAATCCCGTTTCCGGCCTTCAAGAAAACCAACCAGCGCAATCTGATTTTGCTCGGGGGCCTGGCGATTTTCATCCTTGTGTTGATGCTGGTTTTGCCTTTGGTCAATATTGTGTTCTTGATTATGGTTCTTTATTTAACTTTCGGATTGTTTCAGTATTTTTTAGATAGGGTTTTAAAACTACAGAATCAAGCCGTGGTTAAGGCACCTCGGACAAAAGAACGAGGTCGGTAAAAGCTGGTTTTATGAAAGTATGACTTCAGATTCGAGTGCAAACTTGGATCTGCAGGTGCAAAGCATTAAAATCAAGAGGCGGGAGCTAATCGTCCTATGGCCAATGAAGCTTGCGTTGAATTGTCCGATTCCAAGTCTTTGACCGTGCCCTTGGGCACGACCTGGTCCGAAGCCGTCAAACAAATGGACCCGGCTCTTTACGGTCGTGCCTTGGCGGTAAAATTGGGGGAACAACTGCTGGATTTGACCTCCGCCGTGCCTGCCGGCCGTCACCGCATCAAAGTTCTGGATTTTTCCGACTCGGAAGGGGAAGCGGTGTTTCGCCATTCCACCGCCCATTTAATGGCTGCGGCCGTGAAGGAATTGTTTCCCGAAACCAAAGTCACCATCGGGCCATCCATCCAAGACGGTTTTTATTATGATTTTGACCGCGAGAAACCGTTTATTCCCGAGGAATTGGTCAAGATTGAAGAACGCATGCATGAAATTGCCCAGCGTAAGCCCTGGTTTGTCCGGCGCGTGGCGACGAGGGACGAAGCCCGCGCTTTGTTTACGGAGCAAGGGGAAAGTTACAAGGTTGAGCTTTTAGACGCCATCGGCGAAGGCGAGATCACGCTCTACACCCTGGGTGACTTCGTGGATTTGTGCCGCGGACCGCACGTTCCGCATGCGGGCGTGCTCAAGGCCTTCAAATTGCTTTCCATAGCCGGTGCTTATTGGCGAGGTGACGAACGCAACAAAATGCTCCAGCGCATTTACGGCACCAGCTTCGACAAGGCCAAAGCTTTGGAAGAGTATTTGATTAAAATTGAAGAAGCCAAGAGGCGCGATCATCGCAAACTGGGGAAGGAGCTGGATTTGTTTTCCCTGCACGAGGATGCCGGCGCCGGACTGGTGTATTGGCATCCCAAAGGCGCTTTGATCCGCAAGACCATCGAGGATTTTTGGAAAAACGAACATTTAAAAAACGGCTACGACCTGCTCAATACGCCGCATATTGGACGGGCGCAATTATGGGAGACTTCCGGACATTTGGGCTTTTATAAGGAAAATATGTACGCGCCCATGGTCATCGACGACGCCGACTATTATGCCAAGCCCATGAATTGCCCCTTCCATATAAAGATTTACAAAACCCATATGCACTCTTATCGCGAAATGCCCGTACGCTGGGCTGAACTCGGCACGGTCTACCGCTATGAGAAATCCGGTGTTTTGCATGGGTTGATGCGGGTACGCGGTTTTACGCAGGACGATGCCCACATTTTCTGCCGCCGGGATCAGTTGGAGACCGAGATTGTGGACGTGATCAAATTCGTGCTTTTTATTTTAGGTACTTTTGGATTTAAGGAATACCAGGTTTATTTATCCACCAAACCCAAGGAAGGCACGGTAGGCAGCGATGAAGGCTGGAACGAAGCCACGGAAGCGCTGCGCAAGGCGCTGGACGCTACCGGCCTGAAATATGCTGTGGATGAAGGCGGCGGCGCATTTTACGGTCCCAAGGTTGATATTAAGATCAAAGATGCGATCAACCGGACTTGGCAATGTTCCACGGTGCAAGTGGATTTTAATCTGCCTGAGCGCTTCGATATGACCTATATCGGCGAAGACGGCAAGGAGCATCGCCCG
>JAAXVQ010000285.1 GCA_013335425.1 Candidatus Firestoneibacteriota bacterium
AAAAGTTGGGCTTGTTTCCGGACCCGGCCATACGTGAGGAAATCAGTAGCGAATACCTTAAACTGGGGAAACTCACCGGCGCTGAATATGAAGCTATCTGCCGGGGCCAAGGCATGGAAATCACCGGTCTGGAAACACCAGAACTTTACATTGCCAGCGAAAATAGCGTACGGATGTTCCTGAATGCTGAAAGTCAAGGGCTGTGCGCCGACCTGCGCGAGGCGTTGGACGCGTTGAAACCCAGACTATTTTCAAGATCTCTGACTGCCTGGGATGCGCAAAGCACAGCCTATCGACACGGCGAAATGACCCTATTGAAATACGCTGCGCTGGCGGCACGCGAAGCCGCGCGGCTGCATATTTCCAGCGAAGGGTTTCCCGTTCTAAATCAATATTTAAATTCTAAAACCCAAACAACGGCGGCCGTAGCTTTCGAAGATTTATTAGTGTTGCATGAGTTAGAACGGCTGGAAGCGGCCATCCGCACCAAATACTATACTGCGCAAGCACAAATGGAATTGGATGTTTGGGAGCACAGACTGGATATTGTGGATCGGCTGCTGAATATCTCCGTGACTCAGGAGGAATTACAGGAGTTTCGCACCCAACGTGCCCGATTCCATTCGAGCGAATGGAGACGCTTCCTCCGGAATCAGGGCGCAGAAAGTTCCAGTATCGACGAGGAAGGGGATGCCTGGGACAGATATTTGGATCAAGCGGATGCGTTTTACCGGTTGGCGGAAGCTCGCAGCACTCAGTTTGTTGAGAATTTGCAAAAAGCCATGGATCGGGAAAAGGTTTCCCTTGCAGTCATGATCGCGGGGGGATTCCATGCTGACCAGGTGTTGGCGGAACTGGCCAAACGCCGGCTGGGGTTTGTGGAAATCAAACCGCGCCTGACAAAAACCGATTTGGTGAATCCCTACTTTGAATTGTTGCAGAACCGCCGGACGCCGCTGGAAAAATTGCTGGAAAAGAATCAGGACATTTTGGCATTACGCTCGCGTCTCGAGGATCGGAAATTTCTGACACAAATAGAACTTGTCCTCAAACCTATCCTTTACCACTTAGGGCCGAAGGACCCGCAAGCCATTGCGGCTTATCTTGCTGCCAATCCTCTCGTTGAGGTGACTCGGCTGCCGGTTTCTCAGGCTGCGACATTGGGGCTTTCGGGCAGAAAAGGCATATCGGTTTTTACAACTTCGGTCCGAACCGCCGGTGGCGAAAGCCTGATGGAAGTCTTGGCGCCGGAAGGGCAACTGACGGGGATGAATATGGCGGCATTGGAATATAAGAACCTTCGCAGCCGCAATCAGGAGCTGGGCATATTTGCCAGTCGTAGCCAACTCGTTGCATTCTTTCAGGCTTCGCGCCCTGGCCGTTGGGTGAGCTTGGGTGCCGCCGGGGTCAACTTAATACGGCGGTGGCGCGGAGGTTTGAGTTGGGCCGAATACGGGAAGCAGGTTTGGCTTGAGCCGCTGCAAAATTTTCACATAACGAATTTGCTCCATCCGCTGACCTACCTGAGAAGCCAGCCTACTTTATGGCAGAACGGCGTTCCTCGGTACACCTTCATATGGCCGCAAATTATTATATTTGGAGTTCTAGCAGTTGTTGCAAGCGTAAACGTCAGTCTTTTTATGGGTATGTCTATGCCCGGCTTAGGTTTTGGTACAGGTGCATCCCTGGCCGGGATGTTATTCGGCGGAATGACAAGACTCCGTTTAAAAGAGATTCTCCGGGTGGTTGGAGGGCTCCCAGAAGGTCTGGAACACGCCCCGCGTCTGGCAGAACGATATAAACGGACCGCCAAATTACTTCAACTTATGGAAAATACCGCCCAATTCACCGGGGTTTCGGTGGCGGGAATATTTTCCGCGATGGCTCAGCTTGCCAATAAGTACTCCCAAGTGATTGGCGAGGATATCAACTGGCGCTATCTTGACGGTCTGATCAAACGCATTCAGACAATGCCCGCGGACGAGGTACCGATGGCGGCCCAAAGCTTGGAACGCGAAGTTTCCCATTTGAATCATGTCGATGATGAAATTTATAAACATTTGCTGGAAGCATTGGCGGAGCGCATTCCGGACTCTCTAAGATATAACCCGTCTGTGTATGCAATCACGTTGGAGAAGTTGCTGTCCAAAATGGAACGCCCTGAAGAAGCTTTGGTGATAAGTATATTGAAGGCGGTTTCCGAGGTGCCGAAATTGCCGATTCAGGGAGTGGTGAGGCTCTTCGGGGAAGGGTTGGCGCACTTGGGGGAGGAACGGACTGCCTGGGTGGAGAATGTCTCGGAGCAACTATCGAGGCGTTTTTTAAAATCCGCAGCAAAGGTTGCGCCGCAAATTTTGTCGGAAATTAATTCGGAAAACTTAGGGGTACATCCTGTTTCGGATCGTTTTCAGAACTCCCCGTCCTTCCATTCCGATGATTTGCGTTTAATGAAGCAGGAAATCAATTTAATTGAAAAATCTGATATGCGTTTTTTATCGGTTTGGTCCAAGGAACTGTTGCAAAGCTTGAGGGTTTCCCAGCCGGAAACACGGGAGGGTTTGATTAACGCTTTGTCCGTTTGCACCGGCAAAATGACCGACCCGGCAACACGCTTGGAATTTCGAGCGGCAGCGATGGAGTTCTTGGGAACGAACGGAACCCCTCAGGAGGTCGGGTTTGCGTTCGATCGTTTGACTCAGCCCGATGACGCGGTGGTAAAGCCCTTACTGATGAAGCTGCGGGACAAACTTATAACCGCAAATTCCATGAGTGTTGGCGATTTGGTTGGTGCTATGACGGAAGGAACCGCCAAATTGGGTTCGGGGAACAATGTTCTGGCGCAGGAATTGGGAGTACTCAGCGTCAACCGCATGTTGGAGCTTTCCGACGAAGTTCTGGTGAAAAATACCGACACGATTAATGAGAAGCTTAAAGTAAACAAACAAATCAATGTTCATTTCCTTGCCGGCATGATTGAAGTCTTAAGCGAGCGCATTAAACGAAAAGGTGGGGTTGCGCAAGCAAAGTTGCTCACAGTTTTATTGCATAAAGGGTCGGCATTGGATGCGCCCCGGGCGGTACCCTTGCTTAAAAGTTTGGTGGAAAATGCTGTGGGACAAAGCGGAGAAGCTGTTTGGGCCGAAGCAGCCGAACAATGTCTGGTCAAATTGGAACAGGTGGAAGACGCCGCCGTTAAGCCGGAACTGCAGAAGTTGCAAAAAATGCTGGTTCCGGGGTTCAAGCGCCCGGCAAATATTGCAGTCTTGTCCGCTTTGGCGGGCGGGACTTTACGACTCGTAACATCAGATCCGGAATGGATCCAACAAACCCGCGACACGCTCTTAAAGAATCTTCCGATGTTGACGCCCGAGGAATATTTTGTCTGGGAGTGGGGTTTTGAAAAAGAAGCCCTCCGCCGATCAAATGCCGGAAACGAATTTTATCAAGCGCTCTCAGCGGAACTTGACCGGCACCTAGCCGTTTTGCCTGAATTGGACGCGGTTACCTTGACGGATATATTGCACAAGATTCAAGTTGCTCAACGCCAAGGTCAAGTGTTTCCACTGCACCGATTCGGGAATTATCTGGCCAGGCAGCTAGAACCGGAAAAGGCAAGGGGAGATAGATCGGTTTTTATCCAAGCCTGGCAACGGGAAATGGAGGGGTTTGAGAGACCGGACGA
>JAAXVQ010000286.1 GCA_013335425.1 Candidatus Firestoneibacteriota bacterium
ACAAGCAGGAAGTGGGCAAGCGTCTGCATTGCAGGAGTACGGACTATTACCCGGAATTGCTGGCGGACGCGGATTTGGTTTCCGTGGCGGTTCCGACCTTTGCCCATCACGAGGTAGCGAAAGCCTGTTTGGAAAAAGGGCTCTCGGTGTTGTTGGAAAAGCCCATGACGCGCACCTTGGCCGAAGCCGACGAACTCATCGCCCTGGCCCGCGCGCACGGCGTGGTGCTGCAGATCGGGCATATTGAACGCTTCAACGAGGCGGTCCAGGCCATCAAAACCTTAAAAGGTCCGTTCAAATTCATCGAGATCCACCGTTTGGGACCTTTCTCGCAGCGGAACATGGACATCGGCGTGGTTTTGGACTTGATGATTCACGATTTGGACATTGTGCTCGATTTGGCCGAATCCCCGGTGGTCAGCGTGGACGCCATCGGCGTGAACGTACTCACCGAACACGAAGACATTGCCAATGTGCGCCTTAATTTGGCCAACGGCTGTGTGGCCAACATCACGGCCTCGCGGGTGACCATGGAAGCCAAGCGCAAAATCCGGATTTTTTCCCCGGAGAACTATATCAGCATCGATTACCAAAAACAGGAGTTGGTGATTTACTCTTTGAAGAAAAATCGGGATCCGGAAGAACAGAACCTTATGCGCTTGATCGACCGGGAACACCGGGTGTTCGGCAAGCAGGAACCCCTGAAACTGGAATTAAGTTCCTTCGTCCAGGCCGTGCGGGAAAAACGGGAGCCGGTGGTCACGGCCGAACAGGGGCGCCAAGCGCTGGCGCTGGCACTGGACATCTGCACGCAAATTCGGGAACGGGGAAGGCAGCATCTATGAGTTCCCTTAAGGTCATGTTGGTGGCCGGGGAAGCGTCCGGGGACATGCACGGGGCGGAACTGGTGCGGGAAATCCGCCGACGGGTTCCGGAGCTGGAGGCTTTCGGCTTCGGCGGCGGGCAGATGATCACGGCCGGGGTGGATGTGGTGCAGGATCTGGTTTCGCACGCAGTCATCGGTGTGGCCGAGGCTTTGCGCAAACTGGGGGATTTTTATCAGATTTTGAAGCGCGCCGAGGCTCTGTTGGCCAACCGTCGTCCGGACGTACTGGTGTTGATCGATTTTCCGGACATGAATTTTCGCATTGCGGCCCGGGCCAAAGCTCTGGGCATCCGCGTGGTTTACTATATCAGCCCCCAAGTTTGGGCTTGGCGGCGCGGGCGCGTACAAACCTTGAAAAAAATCGTGAACCGCATGCTCGTGGTTTTCCCCTTCGAGGAAGCGATTTATCGCGATGCCGAAGTGCCGGTGACGTTTGTGGGGCACCCGCTGTTGGATCTGGCCCGCCCCGAAGGAGACCCGGGCAAGGCGCGTAAGCGCTTGTTGGGCACCGGGGAAGGCCCCTTGATTTCGCTGCTGCCCGGCAGCCGCGCCCAGGAAATTGAAATGCTTTTGCCGGTGATGTGTCGGGCCGCCGAACTCATCCGTGCGCAAAAGCCCAGCGCGGTTTTTTTCATCCCTTTGGCCCGCACGGTCTCGCGCGAACGCGTGGAAACCATCCTGCGCGCCGAAGGTTCGGACGCGGAGCTCGTGACGCGTGAACCGTACGCTTGCCGAGCCGCCGCTGATTTGGCTTTGGTGGCTTCGGGTACGGCCACGCTGGAGACCGCGATTTTGGGCGTGCCCCAGTTGATCGTTTATCGCATGCACTGGCTCAGCTACGCCTTGGCCCGGGTTTTTGTCAAGATGCCCTATTTCGGCCTGGCCAATGTGGTGGCTGGTCAGAAAACCGCTCCGGAATTTTTACAAGGGCAGGTTACCCCCGAGGCCTTGGCTCACGCCGCCTTGGGATTGCTGGCCGGCCCTGCGGCCGACGCCCAGCGGCGGGTTTGGGCGCAAGTCCGCGGGCGTTTGGGCGGCCCCGGCGCCGCCGGGCGTGCGGCCGAAGAAGTCATCCGCACCGCGCAGGGGTAAAGGGCGCGCAGATCAAAGTCGAAAGGTAAATGCCTGAGCATGTACTGGGTGTATAACCTGATTTTAAGATGCGGGGCTCTCCTGGCCGCTCCTTGGGTGATCGGGGTTCTGCCGTTTTTGCCCAAGTGGCGCCGGGGATTCTGGGCGCGTCTGGGTTTTTATTCCCGGGATTTGCGCGAGTCCCTGGCTGATCTTCCCCGCCCGCGGGTTTGGTTTCATGCCTCCTCGGTGGGGGAATTGTCCGCCGTGGCGCCCATTGCGGCGTCGCTCAAGGAACGTCACCCGAACCTGGCTGTGGTGGTCTCCACCATGACGCAAAACGGGTACCGGCTCATCGAGGAAAAAATCCCGGCCATGTCGCAAAAAATGCTCGCGCCTTTGGATTTTCCCGGAGCGGTGAAGCGGGCGCTGCGGGCGGTGGAACCGGACATTTTGGTCATTGCCGAGACCGAGATATGGCCCAATTTGCTCCGTCAGGCCAAACGCTTCGGTTGTCAGCTGGCGCTGGTGAATGGGCGCATGTCTGAAAAAAGTTTCCGCGGGTACGCACGTTTGGGGGTCTGGCTGCGCGACGTTTTGGACCGTTTTGACGTGCTGGCCATGCAGAGCGAGGGTGATGCCGAACGTTATCTTAAGCTGGGGGCCAATGCCCAGCGCGTGAAGATTACAGGCAATGCCAAATTCGATGCCGTCTCCGCCGATATTTCCCGCGAGTTGAGTTCGGAATTGCGCCTCTCCCGCGAGCGCCCGGTTTGGGTGGCGGGGAGCACCCGTCCCGGCGAAGAAGAAATCATATTGGACGCCTTTGCCCTGGTCCGGGCGGAGGTGCCGGACGCGGTTTTGATTTTAGCCCCGCGTCATTTGGAACGGCTGGGTGAAGTGGAAAAAATGCTGACGGCCCGACGTTTGGATTTCACCACCCGCAGCCGCGTGCCCACCGAATTGCTGGATTTTCCCATTGTCCTGCTCGATACCCTCGGCGAGTTGGCAAAAATCTACGGTTTGGGCAGGGTGGCCTTTGTGGGCGGCAGTCTGGTCCCTTTGGGGGGGCATAATCCCTTGGAACCCGCCGGTCTGGGTGTGCCCGTTCTCTTCGGGCCGCATACCGAACATTTTACCAAGGCCGCCGAGATTCTCTTGGAACGCGGCGCCGCCGGCGTGGTGCATAACACCGTGGATTTGGCCGCGGCCGTGGTGTTTTTCCTGCGCGATCCCGAGGCTTCCCGCCGTCGGGGGGAAGCGGCGCAACAGGCGGTGGCATCCCATCGGGGGGCGGCCGGACAGACCGCCACGCTGCTGCAAAAGCTCATGCTCATTAAGCGTTGGGGTTCGGAAGTTAAAAATTGGCGCTCGGAAACTTTATCCGGGGCATCGTCGAAACCTTCCGGCAATCCTTCCGGCATGCTCGACGATTGGCCGGAGTGGCCCCTATGATCGCCTGGCTGCGCCCGCTGAGCAGTGTTTACGGCTGGGTGCTGGCCCGCCGCCGGGCGCGTCTGCGGCAATTACCGCCGTGGCATTTGCCGGTACCCGTTATCTCGGTGGGAAACATTACCACCGGAGGCACGGGCAAGACTGAAGCCGTGGCCGCCATTTGCCGCAGCTTGCTGGCGCTGGGCGCCAAACCCGGAGTTTTGTCCCGCGGCTACCGCCGCCGCGGGCAGGATAACTATGTGGTGGTGTCGCGG
>JAAXVQ010000287.1 GCA_013335425.1 Candidatus Firestoneibacteriota bacterium
GCGCTCTTAGAGGACTTGGACCGGCGCGAGATTTTGCAGTGCCTGGACGAACTTAAAGCCGAGTACGACACCCAGGGGAGGGCCTTTCACCTGGCGGAAATTGCCGAAGGCTATCAGTTGGTGACGCGCGTGGCCTTGGCGCCATGGATCCGGAAACTCTACCGCAGCCGGGCCTCGAACAAGCTTTCCCGCGCGGCTTTGGAGACCATGGCCATCATCGCCTACCGGCAACCCATTTCCAAAATGGAAGTGGAAGACATCCGCGGCGTGTCCGCGGACGGGGTCTTAAATTCGCTGTTGGAACGCAAATTGATCCGGGTGGTGGGGCGCAAGGAAGTCGTGGGGCGTCCCTTGCTCTACGGCACCACCAAGGAGTTCCTGCATTATTTCGGACTCAAGGATTTGTCGGACATGCCCGAGCTCAAGGACCTGCAGGACATGCTGCGGCAGGACGAAGCCGGGAAAAATTGGGAACTAAATCCCGAGGGGCAGTTGATCGCCCGGATGAAGGGGCAGGACGGGGAGGATGTTTCCGCCGAGCCTGAACCGGCTCCGGATGCGCCCACGGGTGCGGCGGCGACGCCGGAATTTCACATGGTGGAAAAAGCGGAGGTAACCATGCAACCCTATCAGGAAACTCAGATGGCTCATCACGACGGTGGAACCGGGCAGCCTTTGCCCGCCGGGCATCCGGCTTTGACCGATCCTGCCCTGGCCGGCGTCACCGAGGACGAAATCCTCGCCGTCAAACGCGGCCCCAAGGAAGGCTATGACGATCATTGGGGTGATGACGAAGATTTGCGGGATCAGCACGAGGATGAGGATGAAGACGAAGATACATTAGGCGGGGATTTGGACGACGAAGACGAGGATGATGAAGACGATGAGGACGAGGACGAAGATGAGGATGATGCAGAGGACGATGACGACGAAGATGATGATGAGGCGGATGAGATTGACGACACCGACCTAGAAGACGAAGAGGATGACGAGGACGAGGAAGAAGACGACGACGATGAAGACGGGGATGACGAGGATGAGGATGAGGAAGCGGAAGAAGAGGATGAGGACGACGATGATTTGGATGATATAGACGATTTAGGTTCGCCGGAAGATGAAAAACCTAAAAATAATTCCGGGCGGCGGAAATAAGCGTGGCCGCCCGGGTGCCTGAATCAGAAGGGGAAGTCCGCTTGAACCGCTTTTTAGCGGAAAACGGCGGTGTGTCCCGCCGGGAAGCGGACGACATCATATTCGCGGGGCGGGTCACGGTCAACGGTACGGTGGCTGAAACGCCGGCAGTGCGGATTGATGCTACCCGTGATTCGGTGAAAGTCTCGGGCAAGCGCATCTGGCCGCAACGCAAAGAGTATGTGCTGCTCAACAAACCCGAGGGCGTCATTTCCAGCGCCGATGATCCGCAGCACCGGCGTACGGTGGTGGATCTGCTCCACGGCGTGCGCGCGCATGTTTACCCGGTGGGGCGCTTGGACGTGAACACCTCGGGGGTTATGCTTTTGACCAACGACGGCGACCTGGCCCTGAAGTTGACGCACCCGCGTTTCGGGTTTTCCAAAACTTATCAAGCCAAGGTCCAGGGACAGCCTTCGCCCCGGGCTTTGCAAAAATTGGCGACCGGGGTGCATATCCCGACCGAGTCCGGACGCATGGAAGTTTCGCTGCCGGCCAAGGTGAAGATCGTTAAGACGTTTGAACGCAACGCTTTGCTGGAAATTACCGTGCAGGAAGGGCGCTACCACTTGGTGCGCAGCATGTGCGCCGCCGTGGGACATCCGGTCATCAAACTCAGCCGGGTCAAGTTCGGGTTTTTAACGGCCGCGGGGTTGCCGCTGGGGCGCTGGCGTTATTTAACCACCGACGAAGTGCAACGCCTCAAAGGGGAAAAGGCATCATAATTTGCGGGAGACGGTCGCGGCCGTTTTCGGCAATCAACGCGAGGTAGGGTCATGGACCTAAAAAGCATCCGGCGGTCGATCGACCACATCGACACCCAAGTGGTGAAATTGTTGAACGACCGCGCACGCTTGGCCGTGGAAGTCTCACACCAGAAGCGCCGCGTCAACGCGCCGGTCTTTGCACCCGATCGCGAGAGCCAACTGCTGCGCCGTTTGGCCAAACTGGCCCAGGACGGCCTGCTCCCGGTTCCGGCCCTGCAGGCGATTTACCGCGAGATCATTTCCGCCTCCATTTCCCTGCAATCCCAGCTCAAGATCGCTTATTTCGGTCCGGAAGGCAGCTTCACCCATGAAGCCGCCCGGGTACGTTTCGGCTCCTCGGCCGTGCTGCTGCCCTTGCGCGGTATAGCGGATGTTTTCCGCGAAGTGGAACGTGAGCGGGTCGACTACGGGGTGGTGCCCGTGGAAAATTCGACCGAGGGCGTGGTCAACCATACGCTGGACATGTTCGCCGGTTCCAGCAACAAGATTTGCGCCGAAGTTTCCATGCGCATCGAGCACAACCTGCTCTCTCGGGAAAATTCCCGCGGGCGCATTCAAAAGCTTTTCATTCACCCTCAGACCCTGGGGCAGTGCCGTCTTTGGCTGGACAGCAATTTGCCGGACGTGCAGATCGTCGAGGCGCTTTCCAATTCCCGGGCGGCCGCGCAAGCCGCCAAGCTCAAGGGGTCCGCGGCCATTGCCTCGCGTTTGGCCGCCAAGCTCTACGGGTTGAACATTTTGGAAAAAGGCGTTGAGGACCAGTCGGACAACACCACCCGTTTTTTGGTGCTCGGGCGGCAGTGGCCCGGCCCCACGGGGCACGACAAGACTTCGCTCATGCTGGCCATCAAGGACCGGGTCGGGGCGCTCTATCACATTCTTAAGCCGTTCGCGCAAAACCGAGTCAACTTGAGCAGCATCGAATCGCGCCCCTCCAAGATCCGGGCGTGGAATTATATTTTCTTCATCGATTGTTACGGGCACGTGCAGGACCCGGCCGTGCGCCGGGTGTTGCAGACCCTGCGACCCTTGACCTCCACCTTGGAAGTGCTGGGATCGTATCCCCGCGGAGAGGAACTATGAAACCACCGGCTTTGACACCCCGCCCTTGCCTGCGCACGCTGGTGCCTTATCAGCCGGGCAAGCCCATTGCTGAAGTGCAAAGGGAATTCGGCTTAACCGACGTGGTCAAACTCGCGAGCAACGAGAACCCGCTGGGACCTTCGCCCCGGGCGCTGGTGGCTGCGAAGAAATCCCTGGACGCAGCGGGACTCTACCCGGACGGCGCCTGTTTTGAATTGCGCCGGGCCTTGGCCCGGAAGTTCGCCTGGGACCCGGAGCATCTGATTCTCGGTTGCGGCTCCAACGAATTGCTCCTGCTTTTGGGGCAGGCGTTTTTAAACCCCGGAGACGAAGTCTTGACGGCGGACATGACGTTTGTGGTCTACCCTACGGTGGCGCATTTGTCCGAGGCCAAGCTCGTGGCCGTGCCCATGAAAAAATTTGCCTTTAATTTGGCGGCCATGGCCCGGGCTATTACGCCGGCCACTAAAATTATTTTTATTGCCAATCCCAACAACCCCACGGGCACAGCCCTGCCGCCGCGGGAGCTGGAACGCTTTGCGGCCAAAGTGCCTGCCGGCTGTTTATTGGTTCTGGATGAAGCCTATTTTGAATACTTGGACCCGGCG
>JAAXVQ010000288.1 GCA_013335425.1 Candidatus Firestoneibacteriota bacterium
CGAATAGCCCACCAACTTGGCAATCTGCCGTCCGGTGGCTTTGAAACCTTTTCTAGCAGTAAAGGCCCGTAAAATAGCCAGCTTTAAGGGCGATGCCACAATGTCTTCTATGCGAAAAGCTTTAATCATAAAGGTTACCTTACATATGTTAGGATAGCCTTACATTGACTAATATAGCTGATTTGGTGGACGTTGTCAAAGATTAAGCGGGTAAATCGTGCAACGAAATGCGTACTTGGTGCCCGGCACCATTTATGCAATTAATTTTCGATTTCTATAAATTGCCCATGGTTTTATACCTTTGTGCCTTCGTTGAGCAAGTTAAGGTACTGCGTATATCCGAACATCTTGTTCCGTTGCTGCCCTGTCAACTCGCGCACCAACCCCAGCTTACGCAACGAGCCAAACGCCTGGGTTACGGTCGGCACGGTCAGCTTGGTCAGCTTCACTGCAAAAGGTGCCAGGCACGGCTTATGTGCCTGACGCTTATCAGGTTAGGTGGAAAGGTGCCGGACGTATGAAAAGATCAAATTCTTCCGTCATATTTCATTTGCCGATATATTTCCTATATTTTTTCGTTATTTTATAAGCGCGATTCTTATTCGAAGGGTCGGCCATGGCCAGTAACCCTCCCGTAACCCACCTTTCCAAAAGATTCCTAGCCATTCTTACCGATAGACCCAAAGCGTCCGCGACATCACGGGAGGTGATCGTTTCTTTTTGGGCAAGGATTCCGAGTACTGCACGTTCCCTCCGTTTCAAGGTCCTTAACTCCGGAGACACTGCTTTGGGGGCGGACAGCGCTTTCTGCCTAACCGTCTTGCCCACTTCCTTGAAAACCTCGGCTAACAGGGTCACGAAATATTCCACCCAGGGAGTCAGCTCAGCTTTTTCCCTGCCCTCATAATAATTATGCTTCTGATTGGCCGCCGGCCGTTTGTAGTACTCTTCCGGGTTCCGTGCGTGGTGTTCCTCCAGCGAGAAAAACCCCTGCAACCCATAGCCGTCTCGCTGCAGAATAAACGTGGCCAACAGACGGCCTGTTCGGCCATTGCCGTCATAGTAGGGGTGAATAGTCTCAAATTGATAGTGCAAAAGGCCGGCAATGATCGGGACAGGTACTCCGGTCTTCTCGGCGCCTCTACCCCACCTGACCAGTTCATGCATGAGTCCCGGCACGTCTTTGGCCTCCGGTGGCAGGTAGGTACTTTGTGCCTGGCACCATTTACGCATTTTATTTTCTGCTTTGTGGGTGACGGTAAAAACTTAGCAACTTAAGCAAGGCACGGAAGGTGCCGGCCACGGCTTCAAAGATGAGCGGCAGCTTTGTCTTCCGGCCGCATAAAGGACCTCAAGGTTTTCCAGGATAGCGCGGCGCGTGCTTCGTGCCTGGCACCATTTCCGCTCTAAAGCATAAATTGCCGTTAAGTTGCCGTTATATTGCCGATAAACTTTTGCAGAGAGTGCCGTCGGCCAAAATTGATTTCTGCGTGAACCGGTCCCGCCCGCTTTTTATCCACCGGCAGCTTGCAATTGCAGTTTCAAGACCACAAACTCGGCGGGTTTCAGCGGCGCAAACCCGACCACTAGGTTTACATGGCCTCGGGCGCGGTCCGCGGCCGTGGTGGTCGTGGCATCGCACTTGGCGAAAAAGGCTTCCGGCGGGCGCTGCCCACGAACGCCCCCTGGCGGAACAAGCTTTCCAGAAACGCATTCGCAAGCAGGGCCAGTTGGGACCACAAAGTCTGGTCATTGGGCTCAAACACGGTCCAGGACAACCCGCGGGCCAAGCTCTCTTCCAAAAACAACGCCATGCGCTTTACTGCCACGTAAACATAGTCGCCTCCCTGCCCCGCGCCGGCCAGAGTGCGCGCCCCCCAGCAGCGCAGGCCCTGGGGCATCACGCGCAGGGCATTGACGCCTTGGGCATTGAGCAGCCCGTGCTCCCCGTCAGAAACCGGCAGCGCCAGCCCCGCAACGCCCCGCAAGTCAGCCTCCGTGCCGGCCGGCGATTTCCAAACCCCGCGCGCGGTGTCAATACGCGCCATCAAACCGGCCATCAAGCCCGACGCACCCAGCGCAACCTGCGCGCCGTTTTCCACCACCAAGACCTGGGGAAAGTAGAGCGCGCAGTTTTCCGTTGCCAAACCCGCCCGCAAGGCCGCCACGCCCTGAACCGGGTCAAGCGCCTCTGCCACGGTGGACCAAGCCTCCGGCGGGTCCACCAACAAAAAAGCGCGGCGCTTTTGGCAAAACTCGCTCGCCGGACCCCACAAACCCGCCCGCGTCCCCGCATCATGCCCCCGGTCCTTGGGCAAAACGAGCAAATTGAAAAGGTCAATTTCTTTATCCGCCAGGTTAAACGCCGCCCGGTAGTCCGCCAACTTCGGCGGTGTTTTGCGCGTGCCACCCAAACGCAGAACATAACAGCGGGCGCCGCCGTTGGCGAAAAAAAGCTTCAGGGACCGGGCCAGGTCGCTGCCCACGTCGGCCAAAGAGAACTCGCGTTCAAAATCCGCCAAGGAAGAGCACAACACCGGCGCGCTGCGCGGGCCCTTTTTCGCCCGCCCGATAAAAAGCGCTATGGAAGTGGAAACACCTTCAACAAGATGATGGTTCGAGGTTGATTCCTGGACATAACTGGTTGGCACAGCCTCAAGCTTCGACGTCGCTTTCTTGGTCCGCCCCATCTTTACCTCCGTAATTGGTGCCAGTTACTAGGTAATCACTTTATTTCACCACCGCCACCTTCAATTTACCCTTTTCCCGACCATCCACCAAAACACGTGATTTCCCGTGCCTGGCACCATTTACGCAAATTACCCAACTAAACACCGGTTTAGGTCCAGTTGACGAGAAATTCGCAGCTTTCACTTCCCGTTTGCCGGCAATTCAGCTCCTGACCTACGGTGTTTTTGGCTCCGACCATTTCCAGGCTTTGCAATATCCCCCCCAGCAGGGCATGACAGTAGACTTTGGGCGGATTGATCGGGGCCGTTACCTGGATGCGGACATGACGAATATCCACTTCGGCAATGGTCAGAATTTCCTTGTCGAAGTACCTTTTCCAAAGCAAGTTGGCGTTTGACATGATCAACTTGGGACTGATCAGGCCCGTCCCGAGCAGAACTTTGTAGACACCGCCCAGCCCGTCTTCCATAATTTTGCGGCCAATTTCGATTCCCAGCTTGGGATCTCCGCCCGATAAATGCTTGGCCATGGCGACCAAGAGCTGATGATAAGCCTCCAAGGCATACCAATCACCCGGGAGTATCGCCCTCGAAAACAAGGATTGCGCTTCCGGCTTAAGTTCGGCCAGGATGTCCTTCCATTTTTCACCCCCGCCGCGCTTGCTGCCAAATTCAATGACGGATTTTACGCAAGTTCCTTTGACCTGAGACATGCTGCCGCACCCCCGATACGCGCTTAAATCTTTGCCATCACTTTTATTATTCACCTTAAAACGTCCGGAAGCAACGGGAAATTGCCGAACGAACATTCGTGGTGCCAGCCACGGCTTAAAGGCCAAGGGTAAAAGTGCCGTCAAAGCGTAAAAGTGCCAGCCACAATTTAAAGATTTAATGTGTTGGATGTTTTTAAACCTTGGAGAGGCGTTAGTCCGTCTTTTAGCTTGGTCA
>JAAXVQ010000289.1 GCA_013335425.1 Candidatus Firestoneibacteriota bacterium
CATCAGGACTTGCTCACGTCGCAGCGGCAGTTGCAGCAGGCCGGAAACGCTTTGGCCGCGACCTTGCGCGATTTGTTTAATTTAACCTGCGGCGGCGCGGGGTTGGATTTTAGCCGTCCCTGGGGCGCCGACTTGGCCAAGTCAATGCCGTCCGACTTGGAGACCCCGACTCTGTGGTTGACGCTCGATCCGCTCGAAACCGCCTTGCAACGTTTTAAGGCGTCGGCGGACGGAAATTTCAATTCCCGTTTGCCGCAGATCCAAATGTTGGCGGACTTGGCAGCCATGACCCGGGCGTATGCCGCGGCCCTGGGGGCCGGACATTGGCCGAAAATTCAAGCTTCGGCCAAAAGCAGTTGGGACTATCCCGACGGGCCGGTTTTGGAAAGAGTGCAACAAAACACCCTGGCCGTCAATGGCAGCCTTTCCTTGTTTGAGTTCGGCCGCATCCGCGCACAAACCGCCGAACAGGACCAATTGGCACAAGCTGTGGATTGGCAGCGGGAGTCAAGCTTGCGTAACCTGCAGGTGTCCTGGCAAAAAGCTTACGATCAAATAACGGAGTTGAAGGCAGAAGAGCTTTTAGACCAGCAAGCCGTGTCGGAAACCGAAGCATTGGCGCAGTTGGTCTATGAGGCTTACCGGGCGGGGAGATCAGGCTATTTGGAAGTCCAATCCGTAAATTTCCGCGCGCTGGGAGCGAAAATCCAGGCCGTACGCACGCATGTGCAAATGCTCATCCAGTTGGCCCTACTGGACAGCCTTTCAGAAAATGAGGTGAAATAAAATGAAGAAACGTCTTATTCCCATCCTGGGGTTGGTACTTCTGGGGGGCGGCGGCTTGGTCTGGTGGTTGGTGCAGCCGAAAAATTTTTTCTATGCCGGTACCCTGGAAGCGACGGAAGTCACGCTTTCCGCGCGGGTGGCATCGGTCATCGAGACGATCGGGGTCAAGGAAGGGGCGACCGTGACTGCGGGTCAGACCTTACTGACCTTGTCCGGGGAAGATTTAAAGCTGGCCGCAGACATTGCGGATAAGGATTTTCGCCGCGGTCAGCAATTGTTCGCCTCCGGCTCCATCACCCAGGCGACGTTCGACTTGTTGAAGTTTAAACGGGACCAAACGAAGCTGATGGTCGCTTGGTGCACGGTGTCGGCGCCTTTGGGCGGGACTCTGCTGCACAGCTACCGGGAGGCGGGGGAGATGGTGGCCCCGGGCACGCCGCTTTTCATGCTGGGGGATTTGTCCGAGATATGGGCGTTTGTTTATGTGGAACAGCCCATGCTTTCCCAACTGGCGCTGGGGCAAAAGGTTGCGGGTTTTTTGCCGGAAATGCCCGGGCGTTCCTTTGCCGGGCGCATTGCCTTGATCCGCGATGAGGCGGAGTTCACCCCTAAAAACGTACAAACCCGCGACGAGCGCAGCCGCTTGGTCTACGGCGTGAAAGTTGTTTTTGCCAACCCGGAAAAAATATTGAAACCCGGCATGACCGTGGAAGTGAAGTTGACGGATAAAAAGTGAAACCCAAGCGCTTGGCGGGCAGGACGTTTCCGGTCCGCGTGGAAAGGTCTGCGTCATGATGATCAGCATCCGCTTGACTGATTTGCGCAAAAGTTTGGGGGCCAACCAGGCGCTCGCCGGCGTGACGGACGTTTTTGAGCCCGCCCTTTTGCACGGCGTGATCGGACCCGACGGCGCGGGCAAAACCACTCTGTTGCGGACGCTTATGGGGCTGCTGCGTCCCGACGGGGGTACGGTCGAGTACTTGGCGGACGGGTTATTGGCCGGGTTCGCGGATGTTCGCCCCCAATTTGCGTACATGCCGCAGCAACAAAGCCTGTATCCGGATTTGTCGGTTTCCGAGCATCTGGATTTTTTCCGGGACCTCTACCGGATTCCCGCCGCGGTTTATGTCCCCCGCCGCCGGGAGCTGCTGCATTTGACCAGGCTGGAGCCTTTTGCGGATCGCCCCGCTTCCAAGTTGTCCGGGGGCATGTATAAAAAGTTGGGGTTGATGTGCGCCCTTTTACAATCGCCTTCGGTGGTGCTGCTCGACGAACCGACCAACGGCGTGGACCCCATCAGCCGGCGGGAGTTTTGGGATTTGCTTTACCGGCTGGTGAAGGAAAAAATTTTGGTGATTGTTTCCACGGCTTATATGGACGAGGCCGAACGTTGCAGCCGCGTGCATGTGCTCGACGCGGGGCGGTTGCTGGCGTCCGGGGAACCCCGGGCGGTGCTCCAGGCGTCCCGCGTGGATAATTTTGAAAAGCTTTTCTTGAAAAAAGCCCAGGCAGGCCGGACATGATCGCCCGGACCAAGCGGAGCGGTCCAAAAGCCAATGCCCTGCCCGGCGTGTTGCCGGCCGTGGACGTTAAAAACCTGACCGTGCGCTTCGGCAAGTTCACGGCCGTGGACCATATTTCCTTTACGGTCAATCCGGGTGAAATTTTCGGTTTCTTGGGCGCCAATGGCGCGGGCAAGACCACGACCATCCGGGTGCTCTGCGGGTTGCTGGTGCCCACCGGCGGGGAAGTCCGCTTGTCGGGCTTAAACTGCACCGCAGACACCGCGCTGGTGAAAAATAAGATCGGCTACATGTCGCAGCGCTTCACCCTTTACAATGATTTGAGCGTGGCCGAGAACCTGGCCTTTACGGCCTCGTTGCGCAAACTTCCCGAAGAGGTGCTCAAACAACGCACCCGGGAATTGTTCGACTTTGTCGAGTTCACCTACCCGGAAACCACGCGCGTGCAGGATCTGCCCGGAGGCATCAAGCAGCAGTTGGCCCTGGCCGCGGCCATGCTGCACGACCCGGAGATTATTTTCCTGGACGAACCCACGGCCGGGGTCGCGCCTTCGGTAAGGGCGCGCTTTTGGGATCTTATCCGTCGTTTGGCGAAAGCCGGGAAAACCATTTTTGTAACCACGCATTATATGGACGAAGCCGAGCAATGCGGGCGGATCGCGCTCATGCGCGACGGCCGGATCATCGCCCTGGACACCCCGGCCAACCTCAAAAAAAAGACGTTCCCGGAGACCTTGCTGGAGATTGACCTGCCGCAGGGCGCGTCGCGCGCCTGGATGGAAAACCTCAAGGTCGATCGGACGGTGGCCCGCGTCCAACCCTACGGCCGGCGTTATCATGTTTTGGTGCTGGAACCGGCGGGTTGGGAAAAACTGGCCCAACGCATGCCGAAAACCTTCCGCGTGAACAAAATCAAACCGTCTTTGGAAGATGTGTTCATTCGTTTGGTGGAAGGAGACCGAACATGAGCGTGTCTTTTCACTTCGAGCGTGCCTGGTCCATGGCCGTCAAAGAGTTCCGGCACGTGCTCCGCGATCCTTTCACGCTGCTTTGGGCCTTGGGCATGCCGCTGATTTTGGTGATTTTTTTCGGGTATGCCATTGATTTTAACGTGCGTCACGTCGGCTTGGCGACTTCGGACCGGGATTTGAGCCGCGCTTCGCGTGAATTGCTCCGCGTTACCGGCGGTTCGGGGTATTTTGACCTGAAGCCCATGGTTGCCGGACAGGACCCGCAAACCTTGCTCTTTGAGGAAAAGGCCAAGGGCGTGTTGATCATTGAACCGGATTTCGGTAAAAGACTGGGGCAAGGGTTGACT
>JAAXVQ010000290.1 GCA_013335425.1 Candidatus Firestoneibacteriota bacterium
TGCGCCATTTCATCATGAACGCCGTCATCTGGTTGATCTCCTCCACGGTGCGCAGCGCGTCCATTTGGGGCAACAGCACCAGATAAGCGAAAGAATGCATCCCCACCGAAACCAGTACGCACAGGGCGCCGACCAGCGGCAAAATCCAAATCGGCTTCTCCCGGATGATGTTCACCATTTTCATCAGCACGATACTATACCAAATCATGGAAAGGGCCAGAAGAAAAAACCCCACCTCGTACGGCAGCGCATCCAGCGGGTAATGCTTGATGATCGCCATCCAGCTCATGACTTCCCCTTCCCCGCCACCGGAAAAAGCGCCTCACCGACGGCCGGACGCGTCACCTGGCGCAGCACGCCCGCAAACTTGCCTACCCCAATCAGGCAGAAGAGTCCGGAGGCCACGAGCGCCAAGTAGGCGATCCATTGCGCGCCGCCGGCCACGGCGGGATTTTCCAATACCGGCGTGGCTTTTAAAATCAAAAACAGGGTGTATACCAACAAGCCCGAGGGCGCGGCGATGATTAAAACGCTGTAGGTGGCGCGCCCAAAAACCTGCTTATAGCGCCGCGTAATAAGACCAAAAAGCGCATAACTGATCCAGAGTACGATGCTGCCGAAAACCGCCACCAGGTAGCTCGACGCCTCCCAGAGTGAACCTTCCATGACATTCGCTCCTTTGAAAAAATGCTTGGTTGGGTCCGCCGCCCGCATTCCCCGGGGCGGGCTTGGGTCTACCGCCTTGCTTCGGACCTTCACAAATCCCGTTCGAATTTTCAAACTCCGTAATTTTATCTTTTGGCGCCTTCCCACATCTGCCCGATGATCGCCGTCGCCCGGGTGGGGCCCAACAGCAGGGTGATGTTGCGTTCCAGTTCGTTCAAGATAGCGATCAGGTCCTTCATGTGCATGCGCGTATGGTTGATGTTTAATTTTTTAAACGCCTGCCGCACCAGAGCTTCTCCCATGTTACCCAGTTCGCGCGTGGCGATCTCCACCAGTTCGGGTATTCTAAAGCGGGCCTTGCGCAGCAGACCCGCACTTAACAACCCGTAAGTCACCTGCACCGCGCGGTCGCGCGGCAGTTCGCTTTTTTCCAGCAACGTTTCCAACGTATCTTCCCCGTTGACCTTGGTCAAATAATTCCATTCTTCGCGCTGCAATTCCAGGTGCAGGCGCGCCCGCTCGCTGAAGATGGGCGCCATTTGCAGCACCGCTTCTCCGGAAGGCAGGAAATCCGTCAGCGTGGCCGCCGGAGAGCGCCGGGAAGTTTCCAAAATCAAGTTTTCCACGTCTTCCACCGTGCCCTGATGCAGGGTTTTGGCGATCATGGCCCGCGCTTCAAAATGAAAAAATCCCTGCTGCAGAGAAAGCAGGCGCAGAACTTCGTCCGCAATGTCCGTGCGTTTGGCCTGCGTGCCGACAATGCGCCCTTTTTCCAAGTAAATCTCGCCTTCGCCTCCGACTCCCGAGACCTTCAGGCAGCCGGTCTGCGCATAGGCCGACAAAAGCCGGAGCATGCCCGCCACGCTGACATTGGAAAGTTCACCGATCATGCCCGCCACCCCAATCCCAAAAAAACACCTGACCTTCCAGCTAGGGATATTTTCGGTTAAGACAGGTGCCGACTTAAGGGCGGGAATAAAATCCCGGGACAAAAAAAACTGCGGGAAACGCCAAAAAAGCTTCCCACAGCTCCCCGGGAGCGCAGCCTGCAGATGCTTGGAAATGTCAGGGGATGAGAAAAAAGTTAAACGGCTCAGCTTTGATACAATTGATGCTTTTGCAAATAGCGGATAACGGGTTCCGGCAGGAGATATTTCAACGATTCCCGGCGTTGGGCGCGGCGGCGGATCAAGGTGGCTGAAATTTCCAAGGCACTGACGCTTTGCAGCGTAAAAGCCCTTGCCGGCAAAGGCTTTCCGTCCGGTCCCAGCACGCTGCCCGGCTGCGGCAAAGGTTGCCCGGGACGGGAAAAAGCCACCACCCGGCAAAGTTTCAGCAGCCGGGGAACATCGTGCCAGGCGTGCAATTCCAAAAGTTGGTCCATGCCCATCAGCAGAAAAAAACGGTCGCGCGGATGCCGCTGTTTCAAGGCGGCCAGCGTGTCCACGGTATAGGAAATTCCCGGACGTTTGATTTCGCAATCCGAAACTTCAAACTTCAGATTGCCGGCGACTCCCAAACGCACCATGGCGAGGCGGTCTTGAGGCGAAGCTTGCGGCGCCCGCCGGTGAGGCGGACGGGCGGCGGGAATGAACAACACCTTGTCCAAACGCTGCTTTTCCGCCACTTCTTCGGCCACCCGCAGATGCGCCAAATGCAGGGGATCAAAAGTACCGCCAAAAACACCGATGCGCACGCGTTTGCCTTTCCCCAGAAAGCTTAATGATTAAACCCGAGCGGCCCTTATTTCCGGATCTGTCCCGAACCCCGTACCACAAACTTCAACGAAGTCAACTCCCGCAAACCCATGGGGCCGCGGGCGTGCAATTTCTGGGTGGAAATGCCGATCTCGGCGCCGAGTCCGAACTGCCCGCCGTCCACCAAGCGCGTGGAGGCGTTCACCAGCACCGCCGCGGCGTCCACTTCCTTTAAAAACCGTTCGGCATGGCCGTAGTCGCGGGTCACAATGGCCTCGGAATGGCCGGTCCCATAGCGGGCAATGTGATCCAGCGCGTCCGCAAAAGACGACACCACTTTCACGGCCAGGATCAAGTCCAAAAACTCCGTGGACCAATCGGCCTCGACGGCCGGCCGGGCTCCGGGAAAAAGGATGCGCGTTTGTTCGCAACCGCGGATTTCCACCCCGGCTTTTGCCAGGCGGGTAAGTACCGCGGGTAAAAAAGCCAGGGCTGTTTGGGCATGCACCAAAAGGGTCTCGGTGGCATTGCAGACGCCCGGGCGCTGCACCTTGCCGTTGAAGACGATCTCTTCGGCCATGGTCAGATCCGCGGGATCGTCCACGTAGACATGGCAATTGCCTTCGCCGTGTTGGATCACGGGCACCGAAGCGTTTTGAGCCACCCAGGCGAGAAAGGCGTGTCCGCCGCGGGGAATGATGCAGTCCACCAGCCCCTGCTGGGTAATCAGGGCGCTCACGGCCTGGCGGTCCGTATGCGGGATCACCTGCACACTCTCGGGCGGCAGACCCGCCTGGCGCAACCCGGCGGCAATGGCCTCCCCGATGGCCCGGTTGCTGGCAATGGACTCGCTGCCCCCACGCAGGATCGAAGCGTTCCCGGCTTTTAAACAGAGACCGGCCGCGTCCGCGGTCACGTTCGGCCGGGCTTCATAAACAATGCCCACCACCCCCAAGGGTACGCGCATGCGCCCCACCCGCATACCGTTGGGACGCACCCACTCGGATTCGAGTTCCCCCACCGGATCAGGCAGGGCCGCCACTTCGCGCAAACCCCGGGCCATATCCTGGATGCGGGCTTCGTTCAAACTCAGCCGGTCCAGCATGGCGCCGGAAATCCCCGCCGCTTGGGCCTGGCGGAGGTCCTCGGTATTGGCAGTCAAAATTTCCTTTTGCGCCGAAAGGATATGGTCCGCCATGCAGATCAAAGCCTGATTTTTTTTCCCGGCATCGGCGC
>JAAXVQ010000291.1 GCA_013335425.1 Candidatus Firestoneibacteriota bacterium
TTTCAAGGCTTTTTCATACACTGACCGCGGTTTTTTTACTCGTTGCATGGCCTCTGGCGGCCATGGCCGCCGGGTCCTTTGATGATGCGTCCATTACGGATATCCGGGTTTTGGGAAATACCACCATTGCCGGCGATGACATTATTTCCTGGCTGAAGGTACGGAAAAATGATCGTGTTGGCGACGTACGCCTTTTGTTGGACCGGGATTTTAAGGAAATTTGGCGTACCGAGAAATTCAAAGATGTTCAGTTTTCTCTCCAGCCCCTGGCCGACGGCAATGCGGCGTTGATGATTACCGTAGTCGAAAAGCCCGTCATTACCGTTTTGGCCGTTAAAGGCAATAAAGAATTTAATGAAAAAGAATTGTTGGAAAAAAGCGAACTGAAAACCGGCACGCCCTACGATGAGTTTTCCGCGCGGCGGGCGGCTGCGAAAATTGAAGCTCATTATAAAGAAAAAGAATTTTTCCAAGTTGAAGTCACCATAGCGGCAGAACCGCAGGGTAAAGGCGTGGCCGTTGAGTTTCAAGTCAAGGAAGGCATGAAAATCAAGGTCGCCAAAATTACCTTTACGGGTTTGCAGGCATTTGACGACGGGAAAATCAAAGGCTTTATGGACACTAAGGAGTCCGGTTGGTTCACCGGCGGCACTTTTAAAGAAGAAACCTTCAAAGACGATTTAAAAAAGATTTTATCCGGTTATGCCAAGGAAGGGTATTTGAAAGCCCGCTTGGACGGCGTACCCTTGCAGGATTTGGATGCGCATTTTCAGGAAATAAAAGCCAAAGCGTTGAATGTGGACTCGGTTAAGAAGGAAATGACCATTCAGTTGGTTTTGACCGAAGGCATTCAATACAAATTGAATCAAATGAATATCAAAGGCAACATCATTTTTTCCGAGGAAGAACTTCTGCGCCGGACGGATTTAAAGAGCGGCGATTTATTCAACCGGGCGACCTTTGAGACCGATTTGCAGCAAATTCGTATGGCTTATTCGGAAAAAGGGTATATTTATGCGGACATCGCGCCGGAAATGGAATACCGCGACGATAACGGCAAAGTGGATGTGAACATAACCATCAAGGAAAATACGATAGCCCGTATTGAAAAAATTGAAATAAGAGGCAATACCGAGACCAAAGATAAGGTCATCCGGCGCGAACTGACCGTCAAGCCCGGACAGGCCTTCGATACCAGGGAGATCCAGCGTTCTCAAGAAAAAGTCATGAACCTGGGCTTTTTTCAAAACGTAAAACCCACCACCGAACCGGGTTCTACGCCCGGTGAACAGGTGCTGGTCTTCGAGGTGGAGGAGCGGCATACGGGCACCATCAGCCTGGGCGCGGGATATTCCTCAGTCGATTATCTTATGGGCTATTTGCAGCTCACCCAGGCCAACCTCTTCGGAAACGGACAATCAGTATCGTTGCAGTGGGAAGAAGGCCAATTGCGTCAAAGCTACCAGATGTCGTTTACCGAACCGTACCTGTTTGATTCGCCGGTTTCTTTCGGCGTCGATATTTGGGATACCAACCGTTCGCGCGGCTATAATGGGCAAAATTACACCTTGACCTCTCAAGGCGGCGATATACGGCTGGGCAAACGTTTTGATGAAGTTTGGAAGGGCTATTTCACCTACAAATTGGAAAGCGACGAATACTCGAACCTGGATTCTTCACTTTTAGGCACCTATCATTTGGGTCGTTCAGACACCAGTTCCGTCACCCCCAGTCTGGTGTATGATTCCCGCGACAACATTTTTGATGCGACCACGGGCATGAATCATCGCCTTTCCGTGGAAATCGCCGGCGGTCCTTTGGGCGGCGACAACAATTTTCTAAGTTGGGGGGCCGATACCAGTTATTATATCCCTCTGATTTGGCGTTTGGTGTTGGCTCTCCACGGCACAGGAAATTACGTCTACGGGTATAATTATGGCGTTACCGGGTATACGGATGTGCCGCCCGCCAAACGGTTCAGGGCCGGGGGAACTGATACGGTGCGCGGTTACGGCGAAGGCGAATTCGGGCCAAGTTTGGGCGGGCAATTCCGCCTGGTGACCAATATCGAGTTGCACTACCCCATCATCGGCCCCCTCAAAGGGGTGGCGTTTTTTGATGCCGGCAATGCCTGGGATAAGATTTCGGATTACCAATCCTACCCTTCACTGCAAAAGGGCGTTGGACTTGGCATCCGTTTGACCATCCCGGGTACGGTTATTTTAATCCGTTTTGATTTCGGATATCCGTTGGACCCGGAACCGAACAAAGCGCAGACTATGAATTACCATTTCAATATCGGCAATATTTTTTAGGGCCGGTTCGGGGTCGTACGGCAGCCCGGGTTCAATACCCCTAAGACGGGAAGCAACGCGAAAATTATTCTCTAGAGGAGGAAGTTGAAAATGAAGCGTATTACCAAGCTGGGTTGGGCCGTGGCTTTGGCCATGGTGTGGGTCGGGGTGGCGGGCGTGGGCGCCGCTTGGGCGGGGAAGATCGGTTTGGTGGACACGGCCAAGGTGGTTAAGGAATATCAAAAAACCAAAGATGCCCAAACGCGTCTGGAAAAAGAATTTGAAGATAAAAAGTCCGAATTGAAGAAATTAAACGATAAATTGGAAAAACAGCAACAGGAACTTACCGCCAAAAAAGGGATTGTTTCTCAGAAGCAATACGACGGTTTGAAGTCGAAATTCGATGATGACCAGGAAAATTTCCGAGAAAAATACAAAGAGATTCAGGGCACGTTCATGAAAAAGCAACGTGACTTGATGGAAAGCATCGTCAACGACATCAAGGAAATTGTGGCGCAAATCGCCAAGTCGGAAAAGTACGATGCCGTTTTCGACAAGGAAGTCCTGCTCTACGGTGGCGAGGACATTACCTACAAAGTGTTGGACCAGCTGAACAAGAAAAAATAATTTGGTCTGCGGCCGGCCGCAGGTTAAGAGTTCACCTTTGGGCAAAGTTGATGGGTTCCGGCAGCCGGAGCCTGTGGCTTTGCCCAAATGGTTCTAATTTGTTTTTTCAAAACACGGGTAAAGGATTTTAGCATGCAACGCACGCTCAAACAGCTTGCTGATTGGCTAGGGGTGGAATTCAGCGGCGATCCCGGGCTGGTGCTCACGGGTGTGGGTACGCTGGAATCAGCCGATGAACATACCTTGAGCTTTCTGGCCAATCCCAAATATAAAGATCAATTGAGCACAACTCGGGCGGGCGCGGTGGTGCTGTCTCCCGACACAGCCACCCAACATCCTTGTTTGCGGAGCAAAAATCCTTACGCGGATTTTACCAAAGTGGTCACCTTGTTCGCCCCTCCCGTCCCGCTGCCGCCCGCAGGCGTGCACCCGCTGGCCGTGGTTCATCCCGATGCTCAATTGGGGGACCAAGTGGCGGTGGGGCCTTTCTGTGTGATAGGCGCGGGGGCTCGTTTGGGAGACCGGACCGTGTTGGTGGCGCAGGTTTTTGGGGGCGAACAGGCGGAAATCGGTGATGACCAGGGGAGGGATGAATCCGTTGTCGCGGATGTCCGCCGGATGGAAGGCGTTGAAGCCATGCACGCCGCCAAAAAACATTTCCCCGCCGGGGCTGCGG
>JAAXVQ010000292.1 GCA_013335425.1 Candidatus Firestoneibacteriota bacterium
GGATAATTTGCTCGGCGTTTTCGAGCGTGCGAGCCTGGACATAGGGTTTGAAATTTTGCACAACGCCTTGGCCGCCCAAAAGCAGAGCCCAAAGCACCGAGAGCGGCAAAAGGATATAAAGCGTCGTACGCGTGACATCGGTCCAAAAATTTCCCAAGGTGGAGGTCTCGTGTCTGAGCAGACCGCGCCCAAAAGCCAGAAACACCGCCAAGCCCGTAGCGGCGCTTAGGAAATTTTGGACCGTCAAGCCCAACATCTGGGTGAGGTAACTTAAGGTTTTTTCCCCTGCATAGTTCTGCCAATTGGTGTTGGTGACAAAGCTGACGGCCGTGTTGCAGGCCAGCCAGAAAGGAACGTTGGGAAGTTTTTGCGGGTTTAGCGGTAAGTGCGCTTGGGTCAGTTGCAGTGCCAGCACCATCATGATCCCCAAAGCATTGAACAGCAGCAACGCTGCCAGGTAACGGGGCCAGGTCATTTCTTCACTCGGGTTGATGCCGGACAGGGCATAGAGATTTTTCTCCACCGGCGCTAAAAAAGCGAGCCAATGTTTTTCTCCGGAAAAAACCCGGGACATATAAATGCCCAGCCAGGGTGCCAGCAAAAGCAGGCTGCCGAAATGGATGCACAACTGGGTCAGGTCAAAGGAAGTCATAAGCCACCCTCCGTGAAAACGGATATCTGTTACTTTCGACCCGAGTATAAGCACGGAATTCGTTCCTGGCTAATTAAAAGCAGGCTAAAAGATGTTAAAAAAGTGTAAATACTTGCCGGGGGGGACAATGGCAGTATGCCCCTGGATGGGATGAGTAGTTGGATTTGAGCCTAAGTTCCTAAAATTACAAATGACTGGTATAATGAAAGTGGATAATTTTTGGCTTTGTGGAGCTGACTGGCACAGGTTATCCGCTTTCGGAGGGGGTCAAGTTTAGGCTTTTTACCTAGAAAATATAACAAGGATATATTTAAACCATAATTAATAGCCGGAAAATTCCAATGTTGACAGAATAAATCACCTAAAACGCGCTTCGAAATGAAACGCTCGTTTTTTAAATATTATTCTTATGGCTTTTATTTGACTTTGGAAAAAAGCATGGTATGTTTAAACCAAGTTATTGGAATACTCAGGACTACTATTTCTTTGGAGGACATTATGAATTTTTCCTTAAAACGAGTTTGGGCTAATTGGAAAACCCCCAATCTTTTTTTAATGATGTTTTGGCATAAACCGCAGAGGCGGATATGGTTGAAATCCATATCCCTGACCATCATCGCGGCCTTTGTGCTGCCTTACCTTACCTGGGCGTTTGATAACGCGTCCTACCCAATGCTGACCAAAGGGATTATTTTCAATCACCAAGCGGTACAGGTTCCGGAAGCTTTGGGCAGCGTCCAGTCCGCTTTCCAGGGCAACGACAAAGTCGTTATTCATATCCAGGACTTGCATTGCAATTACGAAGTCCAGGACAACATCGCCAAACTCATCGACCGCTTGGCGCGCGACCATGGGCTGAAGTTGGTGGCCATTGAAGGCGCCTCCCTGCCGATCAACGTCATGCATCTGGCAAGCTGTCCCCAGCCGAAAGTGAAAGAGGCCGTGGGGCGTTACTTGATGAAGCAAGGAAAAATGGGCGGCGATGAATACTATGCCGCCACCGGCAAGCATCCGATTGCTTTGGAAGGGATCGAGGATGCGGCGCTCTATCGGAACAGTCGTGAAATCGTGGGCGAGTTTTTAAATGACGAGAGCCAAGGATATGTCTACGACTTGCGCGATCTGCTTAAGGAGATTCAACCCAAGGTTTACAACGCCGAATTGTTGAGGCTGGAAGCGGTTAAGCGTGCGAGCCGCGAAGGGGACATTCCGACGCTCAAGTACGCTGCGCAGTTGAGCGCCGTCGCGAAGAAGGTCGGCGTTTCGCTGGCGGCTTACCCAAACGCAGCGTGGTTCGTATCGAATAAATCGGAAGCATTTCTAAGTGCTCGGCCGGATCAGGTGTTTGAAGAATTGGAGCGGTTGGATCGCGATATTCGCGAGCACCTGTATACCAACCGTGAACAACGCGAGCTGGACGGCTTGGAATACTCCTTGGACGTTATTGAGAAAATGCTCAGTATTTCGGTTTCCCCGGCGGAGTTGCAGGCTTATGCGGAAAATCCCGCGGGGTTCAAGGTGAAGCGGTTTGCCGAGTTTATCCACCGGCATGCGCGGGAAGCGGAGCTGGAACCTGAACTTTATGCGCTCGACCGTTATTTGGAAAAAGTCGGGAAGTTTTACGAAATGGCCGATCGCCGCAGCGGCGTGTTCGTGGAAAAAACCCTGCAGCGCATGGAAAAGCACAGGGAAAATTTGGCGGTCTTGATCACCGGCGGATTTCACACCGATGCCATCTTGGGTAAATTAAAAAGCCAGGGCATTTCGTATTTGTCGGTCCAGCCGAAAATCACGCAACAAGATTTGGTGAACCCCTATTTTACCCTGCTGCGCAACCGCAAGAGCCCTCTGGAGAAATTGCTGGCGCAGAACCAAAATATCCTGAGGCTTCAACCCCGCATGCCGGAAAACGAAAATACCCAGTCGGTTTTGACCGTGGCTCAGATTAAAGCCATGAGTCCCGAAATGGTGTCGCAAGTATTGGAAACAGTGGCGCTGGTTGTAAGCAGCCTACCGGGCGCGTTGCGCGGCACCGGCGTGTCTGTGGAGCAGTTAATACAAGGAATTCATGAGGAGATAAATAAGTATCCGGCAACCTTCGCCAAAATCGGAAATTCGGAAGATTTGCGGATTGATGAGCCAAACGCGGAGTTGCAAACGAACGGAAATCTTTACCTGCCGTTTGTTCTGGCGGGCAACCAAAACGGAAAAGCATCCGTGCGAAATGCTTTTGCCGTGGTTGTCCGTCCCAACGGAGGCCGGGATTTGGAGCAGCAGTTTGCCAAAGTATCTTTCAATGACAAGGAAATTATTTCGCTCCCCTATTTGGCGGACCCGGTCGCCCAGGAGAAATTGAAAAAAGTGGCGTTCGGTGCGGTTAACGTGGTTAAAGGGTTTAGGGAATGGCTCTCGGACCTTCAAAATAAATTATCGAATTTTTATTCCGGACTTACTCCGGCGCAGCAGGTTGTTTTCGGCATCGGCCTCGCGGGGTTGACCATTACGCTGGTTTCGCTTTTTATTGCCGGTTCGCTGATTCCTGGAATTATTTCCATGGTGTTCTACGGCCTTTTTTACTCCGTCTTCCAGTTTATCAGAGGTTTCGGCGCCCAGCTCAGCGCCGCCGTTCAACACAAGCTGGGCCCCCGCGCCCCCTTCTGGCTGCCCCTGCTCCTTGCGCCCTCGTTCATCCTACTCGGCGGGATCCGTTCCCTCTGGCTGATCCCCCTGATCTGCCTGAACGGTTTTCTCTGGAACCTTGCCGCCCCGGCCTTGTTCACTCTGGTCAACGCTCAGACCGATTCGACGGTCCGGGCGACGGTCATCTCGACGGTCAACATGGCCGGGAGCCTCGCCTTCGTCATCGGCGGCCCGGTTTTCGGCCTGGTCACCGATCAATTCACCTTGTCCCGGGCGTATTTC
>JAAXVQ010000293.1 GCA_013335425.1 Candidatus Firestoneibacteriota bacterium
TTTCGATAGAGGTACTCCAAGTATTCCGCATAGCCGGACAACCCCAACTGTCGTAACCGGTTTCCCAGTCTCGCTTTTATCAGTTCGCGTTTGTTGTCGTTGAAATTTATACCGGTTACCTTCTTGACCACGCGGCTGATTTCATCCAACTGTTGGTCCAGCAAACCGGCTTGAGCGTTCGGCTTCATGGTTGGATTCAAATCCTTCCCGTTGAGTTCAAACCAGCTTGCTACCCGCCCGGCTTAGACGCTAAAAAATCCCTAATTAGTTTCTGTTGAGAAAAGCCCTTTTTAAATTCCCCTCTCCAGGATTAAGGTGAGCGGGGACGAAAGGGAGGGGGGTAAAAGCCTTATATTAAAAGGTTTGTCCCCTCACCTTGATCCTCTCCCACAAGGGGAGAGGACTTTAAAAAGAAAAAGCGCCCTTTGCGCAACAGGCACTAATTATCCGGTTATTGCCCTCTTGCCAAACAAAACTTTTAAGATTCCTGCGGTCCGGCAAGCATCGTATTTAAAACTGATTTTTCATCACTGGTTATGACCGCGTGGATATCCAGCAGAATCGTCACCACGTCTTCGGCTTTACCGATCCCCCGGATAAACTCCGTATCCAAATTGATGCCGAATGAAGGAACTTGATCTATTTTGTCTGCCGGAAAATTCACGACGTCCGAAACCGAGTCAATGACCACGCCCATGTGCAGGTCTTCCAAATCCACCACAATAATGCAATTTTGTTCGGTACTCGCGGCGGTGGGCAAATTGAATTTCATCCGCAAGTCGATCACCGGGATCACTTTACCCCGTAAATTCACCACCCCTTTGACGAAGCTCGGCGTCCGGGGAATTGGTGTTATCATCATCATTTGAATAATTTCCTGTACTCTTAATATCTCAATGCCGTACTGTTCTGCGCCCATGCGGAAAGTCAGGTATAACCCGCCGAGTTGTTCTTCGCTTTTCGCCTTCGTTGCGGTGGCTGTGGTTGACATGATCATCGCCTCTTTTTTTTTAAGTTCAACACGCCACAAGATCAGCCGGCGTGCATGGCCGGATTACCTGGAAACCCTGCTCCTTATAAGGTTGGGTACAGGCCAGATTCATGATGCCCGCCACATCAATGATAAGGCGGATTCGGCCGTCTCCCAAGATGGCAGCGCCGGAGATGTATTCCATTTTTTTCATGTCCATGCCCATGGATTTAATCACCACCTGCTGTTGCCCCAGCAGATCGTCCGCCATCAGCGCGCACATCTCATTTTCATGTTCCACCACCAGGAGCATGGCTTCGGTCGGTTCCTGCCGGGCGGCGGGCAATTGAAAGAGCTGGTGCAGGCGGAAAACCGGCAAGAACGTGTCGCGAAAACGCAACATTTCCCCCTGCCCTTTGAGGGTTACCACTTGGTTTTCTTCCGGACGCAAAGCGGCTTTCACCGCCAAGGTGGATACCAGGTATTCATGCTGGGCAACCTTGATCAACAAACCGTCGATAATGGCCAGCGTCAGCGGGATGCGCAAAGAGAATAAGGTGCCTTGATCTTTCCAGGAAGAGACTTCCACCTTACCGTTCATGCTTTCAATGCTGCGCCGCACCACGTCCATGCCCACGCCGCGCCCGGATACCTCGGTGACTTTTTCCGCCGTGGAAAAACCGGGTTTGAAGATAAAATCGAAGACTTCTTTTTCCTCCAAACCCGCGCCGTCTGAGATCAACCCGTTTTTCAAGGCTTTGGCGATGATTTTCTCCCGATCCAACCCCCGGCCGTCGTCTTTGAGTTCCAAAATAACATTGCCCGCCCGATGATAGGCCCGCAGCAATAATTGACCTTCCGGGCTTTTACCTTTGGCGATCCTCTCGGCCGGCGTTTCCAGACCATGATCCACCGCATTGCGGACCATATGTACCAGCGGGTCGCTCAGGCTCTCGACCAACCCGCGGTCGATTTCCGTGTCCTCGCCTTCGACCTTAAAATTGACCGGCTTGCCGATTTTTCGCGAGAGATCCCGCACCAGGCGCTCGACCTTTTGAAAGGTCGATTTTAAGGGGATCATGCGCATGGAAACACCCAAGTCTTGAAGTTCCCGCGCAATTTTGTCCAGTTGCATGACATTGCCTGTCAGTTGTGCATCGGTCTCCGACTGAACATATTCGTTCTGCACCACCATGGAATTGGTAATCACCAACTCCCCCACCATGTCGATAAGTTTGTCCAACCGCCGCGTGCTGATGCGGACCGTGGCGTCCGCCTGCTTGGCGTCGTTTTTGTTTTTCGAAAAATCGGCGGCTTCCGCAACGGTTTTTTCACTGGTTTCCGCAACCGGCAACGGACAAAGCTCAACGGGAGGCCGGATAATTTCCACCGGAGCGCAAACTTTCTTTTCCGGCGTCACGGGTGCCCCCCCGGTCAATTCATTTTCCAAGGCATCCAGCTTTTGGAGCACCTCCCCCAAGTTCTCCGGAGGCAAAGGCAAAGGACCGTCCTGATAGTCTTTCATCATCGAGATCATGGCTTTGAGGGCATCCGAGGCTTCCAGGGCCAGATCCGCATAGTTGCCGACGAGCTTAAGTTCCCGGTTGCGGGCGTGACAGATAAACCGTTCAGCTTTATGCGCCAATTCCGCGGCCTCGGTTAAGCCGATGAACCCCGCCATGCTTTTGGTCGAGTGGAAAGCGCGAAAAACCCCGTTGATGAGTTCCATGTCTTCGGGATTATTTTCCAAGCTTAAAAGGTTGGCCTCCACCACTTGGAAATGATCTTGGGCCTCATTCAGAAATTCCGTCAGAACTTCCAGGTCAATCAAAGGAGGGGCGGCCGCCGTGGCCGGTTTGACGATTTTTTCCGATGCCATGGGCGCCACCGGTCCCGTGAGGACAGGTGTATTGCCCGGGTTCTCCATCATTTCCTTAATACTTGCCAACCCCCGCCCTACTGCCAGCATCTTGGTTTCGAAATCCTCCAGCAAACCGGACGCCAATTTTTCCAAAACGCCTTTTATTTCCAACGCCAATTCACGAGCCTTAACCGGCACCGTCTCCTTTTGGCTGAAAACCGTAATGGTCAACAGCATTCTTTGCAATTCCGGTTTATTGTGGGGTTCCAATAAAATGCTGGCTGCCGCCAATTCATCGAAGTTCATGGGCATCTTTTCTCCGGAAAATGTTGGTCAAACTTTCCCATTTCCGCCGAAGCCTCAAGGTTATTGGCGGTACGCCATCGCCCCAAACCCGATGCTCCGGCCCAAACGGTCAGAATTAAAAGCCCTTAAATTCTTCGGGTTCCATGGGAATAACCTCATCAAGTTTGGCCCCGCGGTCCATCAATTTAACCTTTTGGGACCCGCCGTTGGAACCGCTGCTCTTAACCCCGGCATGTGCGCCGCTCTTTACGCCGGCAGCCATGACTTTGGTATCGCTGGCAAAATGGCCGAAATTGGCCTTATCCATCAGGGTATTGGCGTGGGCTTTTTTCGTCTGTTTCTGGCTCAGATCAAATTCATTGACCATGCTGCTGAGTTCTTCAGTTTGCGAATTCATCTCTTCCGAAGAACTGGCCAGTTCC
>JAAXVQ010000294.1 GCA_013335425.1 Candidatus Firestoneibacteriota bacterium
TTTGCGGCGAAACGGACGCCTGCCCCAGGTCCGACCAGTTCCAGGCCGAACCGCTCCAGGAGTATTCATAAGCATGGCCGTTGTTGGAACAGGCGTAAATACGGGTCACGCCGTCATTGCGCCCCGCGCCGATGGAAATGTCCCACATGTACTGCCCGGCCACGCCCGGCCCGCCCATGTCCTGCCGGGTCCAGGCAGCGCCGTTCCAAATGAATTCATAAAGCCGGCCATTGTCGTAAGCGCCATAGACGGAATTTTTCGTCCCGCCCAGGCTGCCTCCCGCGCCCACGGCCACGGAATTGAATTGGTCATCGGCCGAGCCTACGTCCGCGCGCGTCCAGACCGAACCGCTGTAAGTGTATTCGTAGATGTGATTGTCGAAATTGGAACTGTACACGCGCATCACGCCGTCGTTTTGACCGTCGCCCAGCGTCACATGCGAAGCGGCCGCACCGCCGGGATTGCCCAAGTCCGCGGCCGCGTAGGCGCTGCCGTTCCACGCGTATTCATAGACGTGCCCGTTTTGTCCGGGGACATAATCGTAGTTGACGCCCGTGTTGCGCCCCGGCCCCAAGCTGCAATTGAAGTAGAAGGTGGGACCGGACGGGGCCGCGGTTTGCTGCCAGGCCGCGCCGTTGTAGAAATACTCATAAAGCGGGTAACCGTCCGAACTGACATACACCCGCATGCGTCCGTCATTGCGGCCATAACCGGCCGAGACGCCGTGGAGGTAACTGCCTTGGTTGCTCCCGATGGCCCCGCCGACCCAAGCCGAACCGGACCACCCGTACTCGTATAAATACCCGTCCGCCGAAGTGGCATAAATATAAAGCGTATTGCTGCCATCGCGCCCGGCGGTTACGGAAACGCTTTCGAACCAATCACCGGCCGTGCCCACGGTGCTGATCTGCCAAGATCCCCAGGCCGGCACCGCATATAGGATAACCGCCCAGGCCGTTAAAATTGCGCACCAGGTACGATGGCGGGAAACAAAATTTTTGTTGTCTGCTTGGAAAAAATCCAAACCTGCCACCCCTTAAGGCCGGCTTGGGATTCCGGCAAATATGGGTAGTCCACCTGCAACGAGGCGGGCTGAGTTCCGTTCCCGGAAAGAAAACCCGATGTCGGCTAAACAACACCATATAAGTATATCATATTTAAGAAAAACGGGGTTTCGGACGGGTTATAAGGTGAATTTTTCCCCAAGGTAGATTTCCTTGGCTTTCTTGCTGGCGGCCAATTTTTTGGCCGTGCCCGCCAGCAGGATCTTGCCTTCATAAAGAATATAAGCGCGATCCGTGATGGAGAGGGTTTCCCGGACATTGTGGTCCGTAATCATGATGCCGATGCCCCGTCGGCGCAGTTGCCGGATTACGTTTTGGATGTCCAAAACGGCGATCGGGTCCACGCCCACGAAAGGTTCGTCCAAAAGGATAAAGGCCGGATTGATGACCAAGGCGCGGGTAATTTCCAGGCGCCGGCGTTCCCCCCCGGAAAGGGTGTAGGCTTTCTGCCGCCGCAAGTGGGCAATGCCGAGTTCGTTGAGCAGCTGATCCAAGCGCCGGGCCTGTTCTTCCCGCCCCAATTTCAAAGTCTCGAGAATGGCGACGATGTTTTCTTCGACCGTCATTTTCCGGAAAATGGAGGGTTCTTGGGAAAGATACGAAATGCCCAAACGCGCCCGCTGGTACATGGGCAAGCCGGTGATGTCCTGTTTCCCCTCCGGGCCGCCCAAAATGATCCTGCCGCCGTCGGGCTTGATGAACCCCACCACCATATAGAAGGTGGTGGTCTTGCCCGCGCCGTTGGGACCCAGCAGGCCGACAATTTCCCCGCGCTTAACTTCCACGTTGACGCGGTTGACGACTTGTTTATGATGGTAAATCTTTATCAGGTTCTCTGTAGCCAGAACCTGGGGTCCCGAAACCGGGCGGGTGGGTGCAACGCGGGTCATGGTTTCTCCTTCGCGCGCCCGGGTCCCGGGCGCCCGTTTTCCTTCGGCGTTATTTCGGCGCGCGCCGAGCCATGGGCTTCGTAACGCCGTTCTTTGATCTTTAAAAGCAATTTATCCCCGGTGATCAGATCACCGTCCTGCTCAATGCGGGGACGTTCATCGGGTTTCGCATCCGGGGACGTCAACTCCGCCACCTGCGCCGCCTGCGCGTAATCCAGGGCTTCGGCTGTGGCCGTCATCCCCTGGTAATTCACCCGGACATGTTCGCGGGCCTTCATGTCCTTTTTCTGAGCATCCCATTCCAAATACTCGCCGGCCACTTTCAACGGTTGCTGCTTGTCGTCCAGAGACGATACCCGCACGTTGCCGCGCGCCTGGGCATGCGCCAAATTTTCCTTATACGTCAGTTCCTGGGCGGTCAGGGTCAAACCGCGCTCGGAGTCCGTCAAACGGATGCCCTGGCGCGCTACGGCCTGACCGTCCTGCGAACGCACCTCAAGGTAAGGCGCCTCCAACAGCGCTCCTGCTTGGCGCACCTGCACGCGGCCGGTAAACACGGTTACCTGCCCTTGCTGGGTATACACCAAACGGTCCGAAGTGATGGCTACGGGCTTGTCCTCGCTCATGGGACGCAAGCGGGCATCCTGGGAAACCGGACCGGAAACGACGGCCGCCGTGCCCGAATTCCCTTTGGCGCCGGCCGGGGTGTTGCCCCCGATCACCGGAGAAAGCACCCGGGGCGCACAAGCGGCCGAGAGCCACAGGCAAACCAAAAACCCCACGCGCATCCCCTTGCTCACGGTCGTTTCCCTGCCGCAGGCGCGGCCAAATCCGACTTCAGTTCCTTCAGGGAACGCACCCGGATATTGACGCGGGACAAAACCTCAATATGCTTAAGCTCGCTGTCGGCCTCCAGGCCCACTCCGGTCATCACATTGGTGCCGCGCTCCACGGTCACCGGCAACTCCGTGTAGATGCGCCCCCGTAGATTGTCCCAGTGGAGCCGCTCGGTCCGCAGGACGGCGCCCTCTTGCGAAACCATGACCACCTGCTGTTCGGCGCGCATGTCGTGGGTCACGGTATTGACGAACCCCCGCCGGGCCGTGAGGGTGGACGCGGGCTTGCCTTGGCGCCAATAAATAATCTTAATGTCCTGCGCGCGGGCCATGTTGTCGCGTTCGAAAATTTGGGCCGCGCGCGCGATAAAATCGTACTCGCGCTGCGCCCCGCGTGTGGAAACCATGCGGAAGCCCTCGAACATCAAATTCGGCTCCTCGACCTTGCCCACGGCCGGCGCCAAATTGATGTTGGGCTGAGGTTCCGGGGAACAGCCGACCAAGAACCACACCAGCAACCCCACTGCCAAACCAAAACCCCGCATTTGCTTTCTCCCGTAAAGTTGAACCATCGGCACTAAAAAGCAGACCACCTTTGCCTTTTCTATTGTCTATTGCTCAATTCTCAATTGTTCTGTTGTTTGAGCCGCCCCCGGCTCAAACTGCAGGCGGCGGACTTTTCCAGCGCGCGTGAAACCAAACCCACTGCTCCGGGAACCGACGCAGGAACCTTTCCAGCGCCGCATTGCAAAGCGCGGCCC
>JAAXVQ010000295.1 GCA_013335425.1 Candidatus Firestoneibacteriota bacterium
CCGTAACCGTGTTGGGTGAATAATCAGCCATACCTGTCAATTTGTTTTTTCAACAGTAGGTGTTAAAACGAAAATCGCGGGGAAACCCGTTTCATAATTAATTGGAGGATGCGGATTTGAAAAAAGTTGGGATCATCTTGGGCGCGTTGGCGTCGTTTTGGGCCATGACGCCGGTGTGGGCATTGGAACTAAAAACCGGCAAGACGGCGTATTGGCGGTATGAGCTGGTGGATTTCGTGGCCGCCTTGGGGCAGAGCGAAACCGCCGAGGCGTACCCCGCGCGGCTGGAAGCCACGGTCCGGCAGGACGACGAGGTCGTGGAATCGGTGGGCGGACTGAAAAAAATTATTTTGAAAAAGCAAACGGACGGAACTTGGCGGGGTGTCTGGCCTATTCCTTTCAATCCGGAGTTGGGGGACTACACGGCCCGGGTGTCGGTCTTAAATACGGCAGGGGTCACCAAAACCGCCAACACGGACTTTAAAGTGCAGGGGAAGGAAGCCTTCAGCTTGCCCAAAGGGTTTTCCGTGGTAACCGACGAAGGCGGGCGGCAAGGTCCCTCGGCCACGCCCGGCTTTACGTCCGAGGAACCCAAGTCATGGAAGAACATGATCCGCTGGGCCGACTATATGGGCGCGGACGCTTTTTGGGAATGCATCGGGCAAACCCAAGTGTGGGGCACGTTTCGCCCGGAAAATTTCCCTTGGCCTCAGGGCATGTTGAGCTTCGCAAAAAAGGTGGGGCAGTATGCCCATGAGAGCGGGTTGAAATACGGAGCCTGGATCACCGCCTTTGTGGTTATCGGTCACAACGTTGAAGCTACCGGCTATCAGTTCACCACCGGGTACGACAAAGCCACGGGTACGCTGCGCCCGCTGCATTATGTTTCCCTCGGCTGCGAGCAGCGCATCAAGGACATCATCGGCCTTTTGAAGGAGTTTGAGGCGGCTCCGGAAATCGATTATATGGGGCTGGACTACATGCGCACGGATTTCGGAGGGTATGAGTTTGCCGACGAGTTCGTGCATGACATGTCGATCCCGGCACCCGATAACTGGGAACGGTTTTCGGCGCAGGAAAAAGCCCTGTGGATGGCGCGTTTGATCGAAGTCACGCGCAGCAAGTCCGCACGGGAGCGTTTTGAATGGTGGCGGGCGCACAAAGTGGCGCTGGTGGTTACGCGCGTGCTGGCCGAAGTGAAGCCCACCAAGCCGATTTGGGTTTTCTCCTTGGGCTGGGTGACGGGGCATGAGCACGGGCAGGACGTGGGCATGATGCGCGACGCGGGCATTTCTTTCAATGCCCCCATGTTCTATTCGCTCCCCAAAGAGAGTTATGCACCCATGGTCAGGGATTGGGTAAAGTATCTTAAGCAGACCAAGCTGACCTTGGTAGTCGGCGAATGTGTGGACTGGAATTTGTTGGGGCGCACGCTGGACCCGCCGGGTCCTCAGGAGCATTTCGACCGCCAGCTGGAAGCCTTGAAGGGCATGCAGCCGCTTGCCCAGAGTTTCGGATTTTTCTGGCACGACGTGGCCCGCGCACACTATGGCTCCCGGGGGCCCTACGGCACGCAGGAGTGGGTGTTGTCCGGGGCGGCCACGTTCTCGGAACTGCGGGCCCAATCAGGGCGCATTCCCTACCAGGTTCGTTTGGGCGTGCCCAAAGAGATGGTCATCAATCAGCCCGCGCGCATCCGGGTGGAGGTGGTCAATGCCGGCGGCAATTCGCTCACGGGCGTGACCGCGGAAATACTGCCCTTGCCGCGCCTGCAGATTGAAGGCGTTGCCAACAAAATGATCGGAACCATCGGCGCCGGAGAATCACGTTCGGTGAGCTTTACCTGCAGCACGGATCAGATCTATGCTAAAAACGGGGGCAAGCAGATGTTGGCTGTGAAGGTCAAGTGCGCACAGACACCGGCGCGGGACGCGTTCGTGAAGTTCATCTATCTGCCGGTGGCCGCCACGCTTCCGGATGAAGGCGGGACTACGTCGGCGGCGAGAGGGAACACCCCGGCCTCGGTCCGGTAGCCATGGGCAACCCGAATATCCGCAATTTTTGCATCATCGCGCACATCGACCACGGCAAATCCACGCTGGCGGACCGGTTGATGGAGTTTACGCAAACCGTGGCCAAGCGGGACATGCGCGAACAACTTTTAGACGACATGGACCTGGAACGCGAGCGCGGCATTACCATCAAGGCCAAGGCGGTTCGGCTCATGTATCATGCCCCGGACGGTCAAACCTACCAGCTCAACCTCATCGACACGCCGGGGCATGTGGACTTCAATTATGAGGTCAGCCGTTCTCTCTCTGCCTGCGAAGGCGCCCTGTTGGTGGTCGACGTGGTGCAGGGCGTGGAGGCGCAGACCCTTTCCAACGCCGAACAAGCCCTTGACCACAACCTGCACATCATTCCCGTGCTCAACAAGGTGGACTTACCCGCGGCCCGTCCCGAGGAAGTCAAGCATCAGATCGAGGAAGCCCTCGCCATTCCGGCGAACGATGCGATTTCCGCGTCGGCCAAAACCGGGCAAGGTGTGGAGAAGATTTTGGAAACTATTGTGCGCGAGGTGCCGGCCCCGGGTGGGGACGAAGACGCGCCCTTGCAGGCGTTGGTTTTCGACTCGCATTTCGACGTATATCGCGGCGTCATAGCCTATATCCGGGTCAAGCAGGGGCGCATCCGCAAAGGCATGCGCATCCGCATGATGGCGGAAAACATCTCCCACGAGGTGGACGAGGTGGGCTTTTTTACCCCGTCCTCGCAACCCGTGGACCAGCTCTCGGCCGGCGAAGTGGGCTATATCATCGCGGGCATTAAAACCATTTCCGACGTCAAGGTCGGTGACACGGTCACCGACGATCTGCGCCCCACGGCGCATGCCCTGCCGGGTTTTAGGGAAGTCAAACCCATGGTTTTTTGCGGGCTCTTTCCCATTGAAGCCGGCGAGTTCAACGCGTTGCGCGACGCGTTGGAAAAGCTCAAGCTCAACGACGCTTCTTTGCAATTTTCACCGGAAAGTTCCGCGGCCTTGGGGTTCGGGTTCCGCTGCGGGTTTTTGGGGCTGCTCCACATGGAAATCATTCAGGAGCGCCTGGAGCGGGAGTACAACCTGGAGCTCATCGCCACCGCGCCGTCGGTGGTTTTTCGCGTGCATAAAACCAACGGCGAAGTGCTCGAGGTCGACAACCCTGCGAAACTGCCCCAGCCTTCGGAGACGGAGTACATCGAAGAGCCGACCATGAGTGTGACCATCTTGGTGCCCGTGGACTACGTGGGAGCCGTCATGCAGCTCTCCCAGGAGCGGCGGGGGCAATACATCAACACCGAATACCTTGACCCCACCCGGGTAAAACTCACCTACCATCTGCCGCTGGTGGAAGTCATCATGGATTTTTTCGACCAGCTCAAATCGCGCACCCGCGGTTACGCCAGCTTGGATTATGAACTCGACGAATACCGGCGGGAGAAAATGGTCAAGGTGGACATTTTGGTCAACGCCGAGCCCGTGGACGCGCTCTCGTTCATCTGCCACCAGGAC
>JAAXVQ010000296.1 GCA_013335425.1 Candidatus Firestoneibacteriota bacterium
GCTGGTTTAAGCCGCCGGCCGAGTCGCCGCGCAAAAATACTCCGGTTCCTCCCGGGTAATGTTAGATTGTGCACCTCAATACGCGAGGTGTTCATGTCCGAAGAGATCTCCCGACTCCCGATTTATCCCTGTCTCGATTCCCTGGCCGATACCCTGGCACAGCAGGGTTTGCTGCTGCTCTCGGCGGAAACCGGCGCCGGCAAAACCACGCTTTTTCCCTGGAAACTTTTGGCGCACACGGCTTTCACGCCGGGCAAGCTTTTACTCCTGGAACCACGCCGTTTGGCGGCTCGGGCCGCCGCCTACCGCATTGCCTCTTTGTTGGGGGAAAAGGTCGGTCAGACCGTGGGTTTGCGTACGCGCCAGGAAACCCAGGTGAGCAGAGAGACCCGCTTGGAAGTGGTGACCGAAGGCGTGCTGACCCGACTGCTGCAAAACGATCCTTCTTTGGAAACTTACAACACGATTCTTTTCGACGAATTTCATACCCGCACGTTGCAGGGAGATCTCGGATTGGCCCTGGCTTGGGAAGCCCGGAAACTGTTTCGGCCGGATTTGAAAATCGCCTTGCTCTCGGCCACCCTCCCTTGGGAGGATATTCAAAAAGCTTTTGGGAACTTGCCGCGGGTGGAGGTGCCGGGGAGAGCTTACCCTGTAAGTGTGGCTTATTGCCCGGCTCCGTCGATGTTTGAAAAGCCGTGGGATGCGGCCGCGCGTTTGTCCCAGGCAGCTTTGGCCGAACTAAAAAGTCAGGGGGCGGGTACGGTGCTTTGTTTTTTGCCCGGGTATGCCGAAATGCACCGTGCGCAGGAATTATTGGCCGCGCGGTTGGCACACATGCGGGATAAAATCTTTCTGCTGCATGGTCAAATGCCGGCGGAAAAGCAGCGCGAGATCCTGGAACCCGGCAACGCGCTGGGGTTGCGTGTGATCTTGGCCACCAACGTGGCTGAAACCAGCTTGACGATTCCGGGCGTAAAAGCCGTGGTGGACATAGGGCTGGAGCGACGGGTGCGTTTTTCACCCCGCACGGGCATGGACCATTGGGAAACGCTGCCGATTAGTCAGGCGTCGGCCGAACAGCGCAAAGGCCGGGCAGGTCGCCTGGGACCTGGGCAATGCTATCGCTGGTGGTCGGAGAACGAAGTGCGGGAGAAATTTTCCACCCCGGAAATCGCCGAAGCCGACCTGGCGCCTTTGGTTTTGGAAACCGCCCTCTGGGGCAGCCTGTCACCCTTGGACTTGACTTGGCTTACGCCGCCGGGCGAGTCGGCTTTAAAGCGGGCGAAATCCCTGCTCACGGAATTGGCGCTGCTCGACGAGTTCGGTAAAATCACGCCGATGGGGCGGGAAGCCGTGAAATTAACCGTGCATCCGCGCTTGGCTAAAATGGTTTTGGATGCCCAAAAAGCCGGCGTGTTGGATACGGCCGCGGTCATGGCGGCGTTGTTGGAAAACGAAGATTTGCTTTCGGTTCAAGATCCGGATTTTCGCGACCGGCTGACGGCTTTTCGGGATTGGGCGCGGGGTGAAAATCCTAAAATCAACACCGGCGCAGCCAAGCGGGTTGGGGAAGACGCCCGGCGGATTTTGCGTGCTTTGGGGAAATCCCCCGAGGCGGCCGACAAATTGGACATTGACGCGGAATTCACCGGTGAGTTGCTGTTGGCGGCTTATCCGGACCGGGTCGCGAAGCGGACCCGTTTGGACGATCCGCTGACCTCCCGCTGGTTGTTGGCCTCGGGAAGGGGCGCGATCGTCAAAGGCGTTTTTGCCCGCGAAGATTTCCTGGCCGTGGCCGATTTGGACGGCGGTGAACAAGACGCGCGGGTGTTTTTAGCAGCACCCGTCTCCCGCCGCGAATTGGAAGCCGGCATTGCCGGCAAACCGCGCGAAGTTTGGACCCTGACTTGGAACGGCTGGAAGCCCAAAGCGAAATTGGAACTCAAAGTCGGCGCGCTGGTTTTGCGGGAACAAACCGGAGGAGTACCCGCTTTGGAGGTTTTGCAGGCCTCGGCCCTGGCCCGTTTGCGAAACCGGGGTTTGGCTGAGTTGCCGTGGAGCATTGCGGCCAAACGTTTTTTGGCGCGGTGCCGTTTTGTAGAAAAGTGGGGGACCCGTCCCGGTTGGCCTGCCTGGAGCGACGAAAAGCTTTTGGAAACCGCGACCCAGTGGCTCTTGCCGTACGGCCGCTGGAACGGGAGCGAGGTCTGGGACGAGGCTGCGGTTTTGGCCGCTTTGGAAGGCTATTTGGGATGGGAGCGCAAACGGCTTTTGGAGGAATTGGCTCCGGACAGCCTGACGTTGCCTTCCAAGTCCACGAAGAAATTGGATTATGAGACCGGGGAAGTGCCCGTGCTCTCGGCGCGTTTGCAGGAGTTTTTCGGCTGCCGGACCACACCGAAAGTTTGCGGGCAGGCGTTGTTGTTGGATTTGTTGAGTCCCGCGGGGCGGACCGTGCAAAAGACGCGCGACTTGGACGGGTTTTGGGACCGGGCTTATCCGGAAATTAAAAAGGAATTTATGGGCAAGTATCCGCGCCACCCTTGGCCCGACGATCCGCGCGGGTCCAAGCCCACGGCGCGAACCAAGAAAAGGATGGATTTATAGATTTTTGCTGATTCTCATATCCAGCAAGGCTTCGGCTTCCTGCAGGGAGGAGGCGATGTCGGGGTCCACGGATTTATAGACTTGTTTGCCCATGCGTTTGAATTGCATTTGTCCGGTGATGTTGTGGCTGTCCACGACGCGGATAATGCGTTTGACGCCCTGTTGGGCGATCGCCTCTTGTCCGCGTTGGATGCGTTCCAGCGCGAAAGCGGTTGCGGGTTTGAATTCCGAAATGTCGGTAATGACCGAAAAACCAGGCATGAGTTTTTTAACTTCAGCAACGGTTTTTTCAACCGCTTGTTTTGAATCCTCATCGCCGAAAAGCCCTTTGAGGATGACATACAACCGGTTTTTTGAGACTTCGGCACGAATGTCGAAGAAAGCATTCTGTTCCATAAAGCGTACCTCTTATGGTTTTTAAACATCAATATTGAGCGATCCGTCAGCCGTGTCATTCTCTTGTCGTAGGGGCGATTCACGAATCGCCCCTACGGGGGAGATGCCGGCTAATTTTACGTATTTCTTTTTTCAGGTCCCCGTGTACCGCCATGTGTCGACGGGCCGTATCTTTCGCAACCTGATTTATAACACACCAACATCGCCGGTTCAACCCCATCCCATTACGAGGTGCCCCTCCCGGGCGGGAACTGCGGCAGCTTAAGCCAAAGCGAAACATCGCATGGAGATGCTGGCGTTTTGCAGGCCTTCGTGAATGAATTTTATTTTTTCGGATTTTTCCTGCAACCCCAGGATATAAAGCATGGGCAGGTAATGATCCTGGGTGGGTATGCCCTGGGAGGCATGCAGACCCGTGTGGGGATAGCCCACCAGCGCGTCATGATCGCGGGCCAAAAGCAGGGTTTTGATTTTTTCATCCATGTCCCGGGCCCAGTGCGGGACGGGTGCGTCCTCTTCCTGGGAAATCAAGGCCAGGTTGTG
>JAAXVQ010000015.1 GCA_013335425.1 Candidatus Firestoneibacteriota bacterium
GGGGCATGACATGTCATGCCCCTACCGTAAATATGCCTTTCGCCTTTTCCCTTTATGCAATTTTCCCTCCCCCTCCCTTGACTTTGCCTTTCGCTTTCCCTATAATATAAACATACATTTATATTAACGGGAGTTGATATGCGCGAAAGTATGCGGTTGCAGGCCTTGTTCCACACGCTCAGTGATGCCAACCGGTTGGGCATTTTGAAATTTATCGGCACCCAAAGCCGTTCGGTTTCCGACGTGGTGGCCGGGGTGAAGCTTTCCCAGCCTTTGGTTTCACATCATTTGAAAGTCCTGCGGGAGCACAAGCTCTTAAAGACCCGCCGTGAAGGGGTTTTTGTTTTTTATGAACTCAATGACCCGCGGATTTTGGAGGCCCTGGGGGTGTTTGCGGAAATTGCGGCTGAGGTGCAATGTTGCGGAAAGACGGCGCGCATGTTCTGCTGCCCGGACTGGTTTCAAGGCCTCGCCAAGACCAAGCGGCCTGCGGGACGGCTTGTCGTCAAACCTGTGCAAGGAGAATGATGCCAATGAAAGCGAACGTTAATCAAGCGGATCAAACCGGAAATGAGCAAGACCAAGGGCGTCTGGCGGAAATTCCGATTGTGGATGCGGTTTTTACCTTTCGAGACCGGTTTCGTCATTGGGGCTACCGTTGGGGCGTGGGGCGCATGACGGCGGAGGTCACGCCGGGGCTTTATCGGCTGGGATCACCCGACGCGCAATCACCGGTTTTGGTTTCGGCCAATTACCGGATGAGTTTTGACCAATTGCGGCGGGCGCTGGTCGGGCGTGCGGTTTGGATTTTGGTTTTGGACACCAAGGGCATCAATGTCTGGTGCGCGGCGGGGAAGGGGACGTTTGGCACGGAAGAGTTGGTGAGGCGTCTTGACCGGGACCGCCTGTCGGACGTGGTCACTCACCGTAAGGTGATTGTGCCGCAATTGGGCGCGCCAGGGGTGGCGGCGCATCGGGTTAAGCAATTGTCGGGGTTTACGGTGATCTGGGGGCCGGTGCATGTCCGGGACCTTCCGGATTTTCTAGATCGCGGAGAGGCAGCGCCGGAAATGCGCCGCGTCACGTTTACCTTCGCCGAACGGGTAGTCCTGGCACCCATGGAGCTGCGTCCCGCCTTTCTGCCGCTTATGGGGGTAGGTGTGGCCGTTGCTTTGGCTGTCGGGTGGAGGTCGGGTGCGGCGTTTTTCTTGGCCTCAATTTCCGCGCCTGTGGCCATACCGGCCCTGCACGACGCTTTGCCGGGAACTTGGCTTTCGGTTAAGGGGGTTTTTTGGGGGCTGATCGCTTCGGGAATGGCTGCCTGGGCGTTTTCTGTTTCGGGCTGGCCTCTGCTCGCCTTGGGGTTGTCGGTCACGGCGGTTTCCGCATTTTTAGGTCTAAATTTCACGGGCTCCACCACCTACACCCCGGTCAACGGCGTTAAGCGGGAAATGAAAGGCATGCTGCCGGGGATTATTTCCGCAGCGGGTTTGGGACTCATCTTGTGGGTGGTTATTGCCATACGGAGGTTTTGGGCATGAGCTACCAAACGCATACGTTAAAATTGGAAATTGCCGAGTGCACGGGTTGCGGGCAGTGCCTGGAGGTTTGTCCGCATGCGGTTTTTGGCCGGGAGGCGCAGAGCAAACGGGTGAAACTGCTGCATGCGGAACGCTGCATGGAGTGTGGTGCCTGCATGCGTAATTGCGCTTTTGGGGCCGTCCAAGTGGAAACGGGCGTGGGTTGCGCGGCGGCGCTTATTTCGGGTGCGCTCAACGGCACGGCACCACAGTGCGGTTGTTCGGGGAAAAAGACGGGCTGCTGTTAAGATCAGAAAATTGAGAGTGGGAAATAGATTAAAGGCAAAAAACGAGAGCTAGATACTCCTTGAGCAATCTACTGTCCAATGCCATAATCAGCCGACACTTGGTTTATAAAATCCGAGGGTAGACATGGCTAAAAAGCTGATTTTAATTGTGGATGACAATGCCGAGTTGTTGGATGCGCTCCAGGACGTGTTGGGGGACGAATACAACCTGGCGTTTGCGGCCAATGGACGGGAGGCGCTGGAGAAATTTCAGGCCTGCACCCCGGCGGCGGTGCTTATGGATTATAAGATGCCGGGCATGGACGGTTTGGAAACGCTGCGTCACTTGCGCCATCAGACCAAGACGGTTCCCGTCATTATCATGTCGGCTTATGATGAAATGGTCTTGGAACAAGACGTCATGGCGGCCGGGGCCAACCGCTATATCAGCAAACCTTTTGAACTTTCCACAGTCCGGTCCGCCCTGGCGGAGCTGGCGGTGTAAATTGAAGTCTCACGGCTTGGGAAAGCAACGTCTGCGTCGATAATAACGGTATTCATCTTTGAAAGGCAGCGTCATGCGCAGGCGGTTTTTGCTCTGGCTTTTATTGGGAATAATTTGGAGTGGTGGTGGGGACGGGCAAACAGCCTGGGGCGACAATGTCACGCTTTGCTACCACCGTTTTAACGACTCCCTGGAAGAAATGTATTCGGTCTTGCCTGAAGTCTTCGCCTGGCAAATCCAGTATATTCAATCTCAAAATATTCCGCTGATTAAGCTCAAGGACTTGGAAGCTGCTTATGGGTCGTCGCAAACGGCCCTGAGCGACAGCGTGTTGGTCACGGTCGACGATGGTTGGCAGGACGTCCAAAACGTAGTTCCTTTCTGTCGAAAAAATCAGGTGCCCCTGACCCTTTATCTCTATCCGCTGGTTTTAAACCATGGGCTGTATCTGCGGGATGCCGAATTGGAAGCGCTTAAGAACAACCCCTTGATCGATTTCGGTTGCCACAGTTACACCCATCCGGTGCTGCGCCGTCTTTCGGCACCGCTGTTGACGCATGAAGTTCTGGATTCCCAAACTTGGCTGGAGCGCCGCTTGGGGCGCCGGTTGGACACGTTTGCATATCCCTTCGGCATGTACGATACAGCCACCCGCAACTTGGTGGCAGCTCATTATAAGCTGGCTTTTGGGGTCAATGACGGCGGCAATCGCCGGAAAACCTCCACGGCCAATCTGAACCGTTTCGTGGTGTACCGGACCACCAGTTTCGGCGAGTTCATGGACATGGCGGGGCATGTCCACGAGCCGTTTTCCCAAGGCCGTTACACCAGCATCAAATTGGGCGACGGCAGTGAAGGGCGGAATTTTGTCTACACCAAGGCGCAAGTTTACCGTTTTCCCCCCGAAGGGCTGCAACGGGCGGTTTTGATCATACCCAGCATGCAACTCGGCGCGGCCTGGATGTATAAAGCCGTGGCGGCGTTCAATCAACAAGGCATCCATGCCTACGCCTTGGTCACCCGCAACAACAACATTCCTTTTTACCGCCCGGACAAACAAATTATGCAGGACATCGGCGTCTGGGGTCTGCCGGATTACGTGCAGGACCTAAAAACCACGTTGGATTATGTGCGCGGGCGGGAAAAAAAATTCGCGGTGGTCACCTGGGGAGACGGTTTCGATTGGCTGGCTACGGCCGTGGCCGGAGACAGCCGATGTGCCGAGGGTATTGCAGGTATTTTGGCCGTCAATCCCTCGCTGGACAATCCGCAGAACCTCCCGGAGTATTATGCCCGGGAGCGGGAACGCATGGATGCCCTTTTGTCGCAAGGGCAATTCGGTCTCGAAAATCTTTCGTTTTATATTAAGATGAAGACTCTCTCGGATTTGATGATCGTCAAACCCGACGCCCAGAGCCCGTTTGCCAAACGTTTGGGGTATGTGGATACGTTTACCAACCGCCAGGTTTTTCATGAAGAACTGGACCGGTTGGATCACCCGGAACTTTCCATTGATGAAACCGACGAGGAATACAGTTTGGAAACCTTTAAGGGCGCTTTTATGCAGCCCTTGCCCGTTTTCTCCATGGTGGTGCCCATCCGGGTCATGCTCGACTATCATGATCTTTGGGCGCGGAATTTTACTGATTTGGCCGGCAGTACACTAACGCCTTCTAATTTGGATTTGCCTGTGGCTGTTTGGGCTTCCGGGTTTTACCGCCGCAATCCCGATCGGATTTTGCGCATGTTTCCCAAGCTCCGGTTGCAGGCGAAGTATTATCGCGACGAGGATTCCACGGTGGAAATTTTGCTCTCGGATTCGACCATAGGTCAAATGGTGGAGCAAATCGGCTCTTTTTTCCAACCCGAGCCCCAACCCCAACTGCCCGTTCAGGTCCCGGTCCCGGTTCCACCGGAAACGCCTAAGAAGTTCTGGGGATTTTTCTAAATCCGGCCGTGCGCCTGCAATAAATTAATGCTCCCGGTGCTTAGACTTTTTTCCGACAGCCAAGTGTGTTAAAATTTATTGGAGTTTTGCATCCGCTTCTTTCCGGAGGCAGGTATGAAAAAAATGATTTGGTTGGCAGCCATGGGTGCGTTTTATCTGATCGCCTGTTCGGCGCCCAAACCGGCACCCTTGAATCCCGCGCTTTATATCACAGCCGGAAACTTATTTTTAAAAGGCATCATGCAGGGGCGTATTCAGGCTACGTATGAGCAGTGGGTTTCACCCGGCGCCAAGTTCAATCCGGGGTTTTCCTTGCCTCAATTTACCGCCGATTGGCAGGCGATTGCCGAAAAATACGGGGCTTTGCAAAAAGCCGAACTGACGGCTTACCAAATCGTCCCCGGGCGCAAGGTGGTCCAGTTGTATTACCGGGTGACCCATGCTCGGGCCGGAATGGTGGAATATCATTTGGTGACGGAAACGGACGCCCGGGGCCGTTGCACGGTTTTCTTAATCGATGTCGGCAATGCCCAAAGCTACCCGGCCGGCGGCCTAGCCGGGGAGAAAGTGACTTTGTCCAAGAGTCTGGAAGTGACGCCCTAGACGCGATTCGGGGACGCCGGGAAGAGCGGCCGGAAATCCGGCGGGGAAGGGGAAAGCGTGGAACAGAAAACCCAGTTTGAGATTTTTCCCAGCAAACATAATCCGCGGGTGACGATTTTAAAAATCAACGGATTTGTGGACGTAAATGCCGCGCCTGAATTTGACGCCGCGCTGTTGCAATTGAGGAAACAGGAGCGCTTTCGCATATTGCTCGACATGGCCGGCGTAACTTATTTAAGCTCGGCGGGCATGGGCGTGATTGTGGGCTCTTTGCAGGATTTCCGCGAGCATGAGGACGGCGACATCAAGCTGCTCAATGTCTCGGACAAAATCATGAAAGTGCTGCAGAGCATCGGCCTGCATTACATGGTCGATTTTTTGGAGACCGAAGCCGCCGTGCTGCGCTGGTCTCCGCGCAAGTTGTTCCTGAATCTGGCGAGTTTTAGGTTCAGCCTGTTGGACCCGAAAATCGAAAGCGGCCGGCCGTTCAACATCCGGATCGAAGCCTTGAACGAGGACGGCCAGCCCGCAGTCCGTTATCAGGGGGAACCGCAAGTCTCTGTCAGCGACGGGTTGATTTATCCGAAAGAGCTGAAGGGGTTTGAAGCGGGCGTTTGGGAGGGTACCCTTATGACCACGGGCACCGGCGCTTTACGCCTAACGATCCAAGAGGGGGAAAAAGCCAGCTTCCTGAATTTTACGGCCGAAGAACCAAGCCCCAAAGCTCAATTTCCTCGTGAAGTTGCGTGTAATTTCTGCCGGAGCGCCGCCCGAGCGCGCGGGATGGGGATCTACCGCTGCCAAAATTGCCAGGAGATTTTTTATGTCGACGCCTGGGCGCATGTGATCACCCTCAAGGGCGGGAGTCCGTTGCCCCCCAAACGTCTGCTGCACAAGACGGTGGAAATAAAAATCAACAGTGACATCAATTATTTGACTTCCTTGCGCCGCTTCTTGTCCGGGTTATGTGAACAGGAAAATTTGCCGGAGGCGGCCATCAATGAAACGGTTTTGGCCACCGAGGAAGTCCTGCTGAACATTATCGAACACAGCTATGATTTCGACCCGTTGCATGTGATGGACGTGCGGTTGAAAATCCGGCCCGAGCATTTGGAAATCCGGATCCGCGACCGGGGCAAGCCGTTTGACATTACCCAACATAAAAACCTGTCCCTGCAATCCGTGATTCAAAAAAGGCAAAAAGGCGGCTTGGGTGCGGTGATGATCAATGCTTTGATGGATAAGGTCACCTATCGTACTTATAAGCATTACAACCAGTTGGTGATGATCAAATACCGGGTCAACAGCTGAACCTGGCGTGCCCCAGGAGGATTCATTTTTCCAAATGTTTTTTCATGGGTTCCCAGTAATAATCGATCCAACCCTGTTTGATGTCTTCAAACATATTTTCCGGCAAGCCGGTTTGCACAAACGTCAGTTTGGTGCCATGGCCGGCTTTGGTCAACGTGAAATTGACCTTGGAGATAACGCCCGCCGGCCAATCTTCGGTCCGCCAAGCCTGCACGATTTTTTTGTTCTCCACCAGCTCCAGGTTTTTCCCGGAGATGTATCCGTCCCAAGCTGAAATTTTTCCGCCGACTTTGGGACTGATTTTGGCAGCCGAGCCCGTAAACGCCGCATGCGCCTTGGAATCCATCAAGGCGGTGTAAACTTGCCGAGGCGCAGCGGCGAACGTCACCACCTGGCGCAAAGATTGGGGTTTCATGGGAGGGCCTCCGAAAATAAGCCGTGGGATAACTGCGTAGAGCTATGGTAACCATGCCCGGCTTCTTTGGCAAGCGTTAAGCGGGGTTTTTCCCGGTTTCGGCACCTTAGCTTTTGACAAAGTAGAGAAGTGTCAAGTAAGATATAGGCAATGCTGATACGCTGATGAGTTAAAGCCATTGTTGGAAAAATGTTCCGGAACGGATTACTTTTATAAAAGTTGACAGGAGCGGACCATGCCCGTGGACAAGACTCAAGCCAGCATACGCGCGGTCGCTTTTTTAGGCGCGAAAAAGTGGATTATGACAAAGTATGGTGAAAAAATATATAAGGAATTCTTAAGCAAATATCCCGACCTTGCCGTCGTTATTGAACGGAAAGGGCTTCTCCCTGTATCTTGGCTGCCTATGAAAGATTTTAATGTGCTCGCCAACGCCATTATCGAATTTTTTGGCCAAGGCGGTACCGCCAATTTCCAGGAAATGTGCAAATGGGTGGCGGGTGACGCCCTGAGTACCACGCTGAAGGTGTTCATGAAATTGGGGACGCCGTCGTTTATTGCCACGGCTTTTCCCGGAACTTTCGCCCATTATTTTACGATAGGAAAATGGACCAACCTCCTTATCCAGAGCAAGCGGGTGGAAGGCGAACTTCGGGAAGACAGCAAGGACAACGGTCCGGCCCGCTGCATGGCCACCATGGCCTGGGCTCGGGGCGCGCTGGAGTATTCGGGCGCGAAGAATTTGATTCAACTCCACCCGGAATGCATTTTCAAAGGCGGCTCCCGGTGTTATTTTGTTTATACTTGGGACTAGCCCACGCTCGGGGGTTTTGAAAGCAGCGTTGCTCTCCGGTTTTAAGAAACTCTCAGGCGAGTGCCCGGGAGTTTTTTATTTTAAAACATGTTTTGGCCGTTGGATCGTTCTACGGAGGGACCGGTAAGAGAGCCTGCCAGGTCGGACGTTTAAAGGTTGCTTTTTGAGTTTGAGAAGAATTTAAGCACCAGGCGATCAACAGCGGATAGATGGAAAAATTGTTCGTGTCGGCTGGTTATGGCGGCATCTTTCCCGAAGGCGCCGTAGGCAACCGGGAGCGTGGAGGAAGCTGCGGTTGCGATGCCGTCACCCTCGGCATAAGGCGTATAGGTTTCAGGGCTGCTTTTTCCCCGCGGGGGCACAGACATCAATCGGCGCTGGTTTTGCGACCATAGGAGTTGATGTTTGGTGGCGTATCCCCGGCCGGTCAAATTGAGGATCTTTTCCGGCGTTTTGTTTCGGTCCGACACCGGGGCGGGATGTTGAATGGCCATCATGATATTTGCGCCGGTTTTAAGCTGGCGTAGTATAAAATTTATTCGTTCCGGCTCATTCCCCAGGCGGGACATGCCCAGAGAGGTCCAAACGGCCGCGTCTTTCGGGTTCAGGGGTTTCCGAGTTTCCAAGGAAAAAAGCCAGGGAGATTCCAGACTCGGAAACATTTGATAAGACGAGGGGAAGGTGGAGACGACTGCCGGGGCCAAAATATGCCGGTTCCAACCCACAGGATCGCCCTGCAAAGCGTACCACATGGCTTGAGACGTGCCTTGGAAGGGCACCCCGGCGAAGACGACCTTGTCGACCATCCGCAGCCCTTCCCAGCCGGGCGTTTGACCTGAGAACGGTCGGTCGCCGTATTTCAACCAATAAGCTGCAATAACCCCGCCCATACTGTGCGCGATCAAGTGAAAATTTTGGTGCCCTTGTCGCCGCAACGCGAGTATGAATTTATGCAGTTGTTTGACTTGCTCCAAAAGATCGGCGCGCCAGTCGTAGGCAAAAGGCACCATCGACCAAGCCGGCAGTTTCTGCTGCATTCGAACCAGAAATCCCTGATAAATATCTTTCGTCAACCCCGGGCCGAGTTTCAGCGCTGCCAAAAGTCTGTCCGGCACTAAGTCGGGCTTGGACGCCTCGGCTGCCTCCCGCAGGAATGCCAAATCGGTTCTGTCCCAAGGAAAAATTTGAGAGGCTGTCAGCCAACGCGTGGTTTTAGCCTTGGCGGCTACCAGACGGCTGCCTTTATAGCCGGGTATGAAAATCAGAGTCGCAGGGAAGGGCACGTTGGTCCTCTACTTGGGAAATTTGGGAAATAGGGATCATACAGGTGACCCCGGAAAAAAAGTATTTAGACATTATAATGGAAAATCGCTCCAGGGCTTAAGATAAAATATTATTACAAGAAAGATTTGAGAACTTTTTGTGATTTTTTATTTTCATTTAATTATTTTTCGGCCGGCAGGCACTAGAAGTCAATAAAACCTTGTAAAAACTCAAATGGGGATATAAGCTTATAGGGAAGGTTGGTTTCAAGCAACTTCATAGGAGCCAAAATGGCAGAGGATTCCATCAAAGGCAGCGTTTTACTCGCCATCAAAGAATACATTCTCAAGGATCAGAAAGAAGCGGGTTACTTGAAGTATTTGCAGGCCTTTTCCCCGGAAGATCAAGTGCTGCTGGATAAGAAATTGGTCGGCGTGGGGAAGGTGCCTGCGCGGATTTTCGCCCAAAGCGGCGCGACGTGCATGCAGTTGTTCGGCCAGACGGATAAAAAATATTTTCAAAAGGTCATGAGTTTTGTGGCCGAGGACAACATCAACTCGTTTATGAAGGTTTTTATGCGCCTGGGCAACCCCTCGCTGACTGTTAAAAATGTCCCCTTAATGTGGAAACATTACTTTTCAGCCAGTTCGGTGAACATGCTCGAAGTGACGAGCAACAGCGCCAAGGTGCTGGTGGAGGGCGGGGCGCCTTATGGCGAGGCTTTATGCCAGGGCGTGCTCGGCTTTGGGACCTATGTTGTGGCCTACAGCGGTGGAAAAAATGTTCAGGCCGCTCACCCCGAGTGCATTCACCACGGGGGCGCAAGGTGCTTTTTTACGGTTTCCTGGGAGTAACCGTCCGGGAGCATGCGAACCGGCAAGGTTCCTTGCCGCCTCTTTTTCCAAGGTTCGTCCGAGTTTTAAGGCCCGGTTTTTCCGCACCTGAAACCCTGCCAGGGATTTAAACCGGATTTTTGAGGTCTTTATGTCCGATCTGCAAAAACTCATCGACCGTCTGCGCCAGGCTCCGGAGTACGCGTCCCAAGTGGTGCATTACCGGCATCTCCCGGCGGTGAAAGCCGCCTGGCATGCCCTGGACGCGGTTTCCGCGCCCTTGCGCATTGCGCTCAAAGGGAGCGGTATCGGCAAACTCTACGCCCATCAAGCGCAGGCGTTGGCTCTTTTGGGTACGGGCGAGAACGTAGGCATCACCACCCCCACGGCTTCGGGTAAAACGCTCATCTACAATCTCGCGGTGACCGAGGCGCTGTTGGCCGACCCCAAGGCGCATGCGCTGTATCTGTTCCCGCTCAAAGCCCTGGCGCAGGACCAACTCAAAACTTTGGAAACCTGGTTTGCCTCCTTGGACGCGCTCAATTTGAATGCGGCCATTTACGACGGAGACACACCGGCGGCCGTGCGCGCCAAGCTCAGACGCAAGCCGCCGCGCGTGATCATCACCAACCCGGACATGCTGCATTACGGCCTGCTGGCTTTCCCCGAAGCCTGGCGTGAATTTTTTGGGCATTTGAAATACGTGGTGGCCGATGAAGCTCATACCTATCGCGGGGTTTTCGGCTCGCATGCGGCTTTGATCCTGCGCCGTTTGCGTCGGCTCTGCGGAGAGCCCGGGCCGCAATTCATTGCCAGTTCGGCCACCATGGCCAATGCCGGGGAGTTTTTGCAACAGCTCACGGGGAAAGCCTTTACGCTGGTGGAAACCAGCGGTGCTCCGCGGGAGGGACGGCACGTGTTGTTCGTCGAACCCACGGGCAGCCCTTACACAGCCGGCGCCGGGCTCCTGCACGAGTGCGTCAACCATCATATCAAAACCATTCTCTTTACCAAGTCGCGCAAGATTACGGAACTCATCAGCCTGTGGGTGCAGGAGTCCGCGCCTAAACTGGCCAAGCGGATCGCCTCCTATCGCGCGGGTTACCTGCCGGAAGAACGGCGCGCCATTGAACAGCGCTTATTCAAAGATGAACTCTCAGCCGTTATTTCCACCAGCGCCCTGGAAGCCGGCATCGACGTGGGCGGGTTGGATGCCTGCATTTTGGTCGGGTATCCTGGCACCATGATCAGTTTGTGGCAGCGCCTGGGACGCGCCGGGCGCGGCAAGCGCGAGGCGTTGCTGATTTTGATCGCGCTGCCGGACGCTTTGGACCACTATTACCTGCGCCACCCGGATTTGCTTTTCGGTTCCCGCTTCGAAAATTGCGTGCTGGACCCGGGCAACCCGCGTCTGTTGGACGAGCACTTGCCCTGCGCCGCGGCCGAAGAACCGCTGACGGCCGGGGATTGGGCGCTTTTCGGCCCCGGGGCCCAAGCGGCGGCGGCGCGCTTGACCCGCGCAGGGCTTTTGCGCGAAACCGCGACCGGCGATGCCTGGTTTTCCCAACGCAAGCAGCCGCAACGTCTGGTGGACATCCGTTCGGCCGACGAACCGTATGTTATCAAGTCGGAACGGCGGGGAACCTTGTTGGGGCACGTGGACGCGGCGCGCGTGTTCAAAGAGTGCCACCCTGGGGCTATTTACCTGCATGCGGGGCAGACCTATGAGGTCACGGCATTGGATTTGGAAACCCGCACGGTCCTGGTGGCCGAGAGCCGGGCCGATTGGTACACCCAATACACGGCTTCCGAGGAAGTGGAGATTCTGGACCTGGCGCCCGGACAGCTCTGGCGCACGTCGCGGGAAGCCTTTACCTCGGCCTGGGTGCGGGTGCGCGTTACGGAAAAAATCGTGGCCTACGAACGTCACCGGGTCCGCGACCAGACGCTGCTCTCCGAGCACAAGCTCAACCTGCCGCCGCGCGTGTTTGAAACCCAGGCCGTGCTGCTCTCGGTCCCGGACCGTTGGCGGCGCGAGTGTCGGGACCAAGGCCTGGATTTTTCCGGAGGTCTTCACGCCGCCGAGCACGTGCTTATCGCCGCGCTGCTCACGCAGGTGCTCTGCGAGCGCTGGGATTTGGGCGGGCTCTCCACCCTGGCGCACCCCCAGGTGGATCAACCCTGCATATTTATTTATGACGGTTACCCCGGGGGCGTGGGTCTGGCGGAGAAAGGCCTGCAAGTCTTGGAAACTTGGGCACGGGCCGCACGCGCCATGGTGGACGAATGCGATTGCGAAGACGGCTGCCCCCTGTGCGTGCAGTCCCCCAAGTGCGGCAGCCGCAATCAGCCTCTGGATAAAACAGCCTGTCGTCTGTTGTTGGGCGCCCTGGACCGCCAGCCCGCGCGCCGCCTGCAGGTCCCTGAACCACCCGCATCTCAAGGAGGCAACATGGCAACCGAAAAACCGGAAAAAATTCAGTCCGCACAGACGACGCCTACCCAGGTTTTGTCAGCAGACGTTCAGACGGAAAAACAACCGGCCGCTTTGCCGACCACCCAGGAATTTCGCTGGTTGGTTTTTGACTTGGAGACCCAAAAAAGCGCGGCCGAGGTGGGGGGGTGGGACAAAGCCCACTTGATGCGCATGTCCGTGGGGGTGGTCTTCGACGGCCTCACCGGCACGTTCCGGCATTACCGCGAAAACCAGGTGCCGGAGCTTATTCAAGACCTTTTGGCCGCGGATATGGTGGTGGGCTTTAATATCGACGGCTTTGATTTGAAGGTCTTGTCCGGATACAGCGAGTTTGCCGCCCGTATCCGCACCTTTGACCTGCTCTCCGATATCCGCCAAACTTTGGGTTTTAGGCTCTCTTTGGATCATTTGGGGCAGCATACCCTGGGGCGGCCCAAAACCGCCGAAGGTCTGCAGGCCTTGGCTTGGTTTGCGGCTGGGAACTGGGCGGATTTGGAAGCCTACTGCCGCGCCGACGTAGAAATTACGCGCGATATTTTCCGATTCGGCCTTCAGTTTCACTACTTGCTTTATGAACGCCAGGGGCAGGTGTTGAAACTTCCCGTAGCCTGGCGTGAAGCCTTTCCCCGGGTGACCGACCGGTAAAAAACTCCACCTAAATCAATTTTTCCCCCTCCAGAACCGATACTTTCTGCGATCGGGCTAAAGTCGTCCGTGCCGCGAAAAATAGGGAAGGGGAAGGCATGCGCGTCCAAATCAAGCCTGCGGAATTAAAATATTTGGCCCCCATGTCGGCCACCCTGAGCCGGTTGACGCAGGTGTTGCACGACAACAACACCAAAATGTCCGAGGTCGCGCGCCTGATCGAGCTGGACTCGGGGTTGACGGCCAACGTACTGCGTTGGGCCAATTCGGCTTTTTTCGGCGCCCGCATGCCCGCCGAGAGCGTGCAGGCGGCCGTCGTCCGCCTGGGGATGAACAACATCATCCAGCTTTCCCTGCGGCATTCGCTTTCCTCGGTCATGAAAAAATCCGTGCCGGGTTATGCGCTGGCGGAAAACGAGTTGTGGCGGCACAACATGGCCGCGGCTTTGACCGTGGAGGTTCTGGGCCAGACTCAGTCCCCGCCCTTGCATCCCGGTGCGTTTACCGCCGCGCTGCTGCACGATGTGGGCAAGGTGATCCTGGGACAGCACTTGTCGCCGGCTGTTTATCAGCAATTGCGGAAGCTGATGGAAGACGAGGGCTTGCCCTGCCTGGAAGCGGAGCGGCGGCTTTTGGAAACGGATCACGCGGTCGTGGGCGCGGCGTTGGCCGGGTATTGGAAATTTCCCGCCGAGCTGGTGGCGGCCATTGAAAAGCATCATGACCCCGAGCCCCAGGCCGAGCCGCTGTTGGATCTGGTGATCATTGCCAACAGCGTGGCCAAGCGCATCGGCCTGGGGGCCGGAAGCGAACCCGTGCTGCCCGCCGCCGAGGCCGTGCTGCAAAGATGGGGTTTGGACCCGGAGGGCGTCATGACCTTGGGTCAAGCCGTACAGGCTAAGATCGCCAAAACCGAGGAAGAATGGAAAATGTTATGAAGCCGGGTTCACGCAAGCCCAAAGTGCTGATTGTCGACGATGACGGGGATATCCGGAATTTTATCCGGTATTGCTTGGAAAGCCTCACCCAGTGCGATATGGCCGGCGGCGGGGAAGCGGCCCTGGAAAAATTTACGGCGGCCATGCGCTCCCGCGAGCCCTATGACCTGGTGCTGTTGGACATTTTGATGCCCGGGCTCAACGGCCGGCAGGTACTGGAAAAACTGCGCAATTTGGAGTCTGCCGCCGGAAAAGAATACCTGGAGGGCGTGAAGGTCGTCATGCTGACGGCTTTGGACGATACGGGCAATGTGCTCCAATCCTTCAAACACGGGTGCGATTCCTACCTGGTAAAGCCTTTTGATGAAAATGACCTG
>JAAXVQ010000297.1 GCA_013335425.1 Candidatus Firestoneibacteriota bacterium
GGCTTGTTCCCCGCGGATTTCCCGAAACGGTGCCAGGTCCGAAGCCAGCACGGGCCGGCCGGTTGCCAAGGCCAGGGAAAGCGCATAGGAGGCGGTGGCGTGCACATACGGCATGAGCACGACGTCTGTGGCTGCCAGCAGATCCGCTAAATCCGGTTCTTCCAAATACCCGGTCCAGCGCACCCGCTCCCCTTTTTGCCGGGCCAACTGCTCCAGCCTGCGCGCATAATCCCGCTCCCGCTCGGAAAAGGCCCGGCCGGCAATGACCAACACCGCATCGCGGGGCATTTGTTCCCAGGCCGCGAGCGCCAATTCATGCCCTTTGGCAGGATTTAAAAATCCGAAAAGCGTCACCACCGGGCCGGTCAGTTGCCAGCGCCGGCGCGCCCGGTCGGCCACCCCGCGGGGAAAGCCGGCGGGAATGCCCTGGGGCAGGACTTGAATTTTTTCCCCGGACAAACCGGCGCGGATTAGAAAGCCCCGATGGGCCCGGGTATGGGTGATGATGCCCGCGGCCCCCTTGAATTGCCCGGCTTCCAAATAAGCGCTCCAGCCCGTGCCGCGCACCAGCGCGTCGCGCAGACGGCGCGCCGAACGCTTCCAACCCGGGCCGCCTTGCGCGGGCTTAAGCCAGGTATGCGACGTGACCACATACGGCACGCGCAAAGCCCGGATCAGATCCGGCCAGCGATACGCCCAGGGAGTCCGTTTTCCGAAAAAAATGTATTCATGCTGAACGTGCACCAAATCGGCCCGGTTGCAGGCTTGGGCCAGCCGGCGGAAATAGGCGGCCTCGGTTTGGCCGTGCGCCAGGCTCACGACCTCCACCTCGACGCGCGCACGCAGAGCCGCCACCAAGGCTGCCGCATAGTCGGCGATACCGCAGGCTTCCTGCCAGGAGGTAAGCATGGCGATTTTCATCGCTGAACTCCCAGGGCCAGGCGCAGCAAGTTCAGATGGAGGCGCGCGCGCTTAGTGAAGGTACGCCGCGCCCGCAGACCCAGCAGAGCCCCCGCACTCTGTCCCGCCAAGCCCCACAGCGCCCGCAGGGCATAGAGCGCGCGCAAGGCCAGCACGCCGGATAAGCCGTGGAATTTTCGCCAGTAGTAAAAGGCGCTGCGGGCGTTGTGCAGTACGCCGGCTTCCGCCGCCTGCGAAGACCCGCCCCCCCAGTGATGAACCACTTGGGCCGCCGGCACGTAGCGGGCCCGTCCCCGCAAGCGGGCCAGGCGGCGAAACCAATCGACTTCTTCGAAATATAAAAAATAGGCCTCGTCCAGCAACCCCACGCGTGCGAACGTTTCCCGCCGCGCCATCACGCAGGCGCCGGAAAGTTCCTCCACCCAGGCCGGTTGGGAAAAATCCGCGCGCCCGAACATTACGCGCAGGCCCTGGCGGGAATTTTTCCAACCCTTAGGAAAAAACAGCTCCGCGACCATGCGCCCCAGGCTGGGAAAACGCCGCCCCGAAGGCTGCAGGCTGCGGTCGTCATTGAGCAGTTGCGGCCCCGCGGCCGTCAGTTCGGGCGCTTGCTCAAGTTCACGTTTTAACCTTGCCAGAGCTCCGGGCAGCACTTCCGTGTCCGGGTTGAGCATAACCCAAACAGCGCCGCGCGCCCGGCGCCGGCCCTGGTTGGTGGCGGCCGCAAACCCCGCGTTGACGGTGTTGTTGATCCAGAGGACTTCGGGAAACTCCGAAGTCAAAACCGCTTGGCTCCCGTCCGTCGAGGCGTTGTCCACCACGATCACTTCCCAGGCGGACGTCTGCGACTCCGGACGCAGAGACGTCAGACAGGCGCGCAGCAAATCGCGCGTGTTCCAATTGACGATGATCAGGGAAAGTTCGGGGGCGGCGTCAGGCATGGGGCGAAAGCTCCCAGGTGTTTAATCCCGCCCAGCGGCACCAGGCGCAAGCCAAAGCGTTCAGGGCGCGGGCGGGTCCGTGCCCGGCGTTGGTGATCCGGCAGCTCAACAGGCGCAGCACCACCGCGTCCGCGGCGCGGCGTTGGGCCTGCAGGGCCCGGCGTTTGCGCGCAACCGTGCCCGCGTGCCCCGCAATCCAAAGATAAGCCTTGAGCCGGTAGCCCACGCCCCGCCCCGAGAACAAATCGCTTAAAAATTCCAGCAGCAACGCGGTCAGCCAAAGCGGCAGCAGGCGCCCAAGCGTGCCCGGGCTCCAAAAGAGCAGGGCGTTGAGCCAACGGTTGCGCTCGGTCAGCCAGGCATTGCGCGCAGGCGAAGACTTCACCGTGGCCGAACCCAAATGTTTTGCGGAAAGTTCCGGGGCCGTGGCCACGGTGTAGCCCGTAAACCAGGCGCGCCAGCTCAAATAAACGTCCTCATGAAAAAAACGGTAGTCGGTGTCAAACGGCGGCGCCAGCTCGCGGCGGAACATCAGCAGCGCCCCCGGCGCCCCGAAAATCACGCGGGGGTCGGCAATCACGTTTTGGATCGTCACCCCGGTGACGCTTAAGGTGCCTGCGTGCGGAAAAGCCGACATGTCGAGGTTGAGATTGTCGATGCGCGGTGAAACCACGCCTACGCGCGGCGACGTTTCCAGCACCCGCGAGAGGCCGGACAGCAGTTGCGGGGAAAACAGCGTGTCGTTGTTCACCAGGGCGATAAACCGCCCCCGGGCCGCGGACGCTCCGGCATTGCAGGCTCCGGCAAACCCGAGGTTTTTTTCCAAAGCCACCACGCGCACGCGCGGATAACGCCGTCGGACCCAGGCCACGCTGTCGTCCGTGGAGGCATCGTCCACCAGGATGATCTCCAGCCCCGGACAGTCCTGAGCTGCCAGCGAGTCCAAACACCCGGCCAGCCAAACGCGCCCGTTATAATTGGGCACCACTGCCGAAACCCGGGGAATGCGCGCCGCGCGTCCCACGGCAGGGCGAGGACGCCGGGAAGTCACAGCTTTCATGTGATTTTCATGGTGCCGGTCGACGTGGGGCGCAACACCCGCCCGAAGAGCTCCCGGTCCACTTCGTCAAACCCGCGCAGCAGCCAGATCATCCCTGCATAGACCACGGCTCCGGACACAATCTGAAACCCCAAATCCCAACCCAAGACCCAGCGCAAAAACGCATACATGGTGCCCCCCGCCGCGATGGGCACCAAGGTGTAACGGAGCATTTTAAACTCCAGGGCCAGGGGCTTGGCCAAGATCAGGCTGAAGAGAAACGCGTTGAATATTTCGGAAATCAAGGTCACCCAGGCCGCCCCAAGGATACCGAAGCGCGGGATGGCGTAGAAGTTCAACCCGATGTTGAGGCACATGCTCGTGAGCAGCAGCAGACTGATGACCTTCTGCCGCCCCATGACGATCAGATAGGGGGCGTTGATGCTGTTGACCGCAATGAGCACCAAACACCACATCAGCACCAGCAGCGCCGGCGCGCAGGCCCCGTAAGCCGGGCCGTAAAGTATGTCTATGAAACGATGCGCCAAAGCGGCCACGCCCAAAGCCAGCGGCAAAGACGCCATGAGCATGTATTTGATGGAGCGCCGGTAG
>JAAXVQ010000298.1 GCA_013335425.1 Candidatus Firestoneibacteriota bacterium
TTCTAATCGGCGAGTCCGAGCCGCTGGATGTGCTGCGGCAGATCCAGGCTGTGAAGGAAAAGAAAAAATAACGCCGGGCGACAAACGCAATCCCAGTTCATTGCCCTGGGGGCTGCAACGCCTTCTTCCAACGAACTAACGCCGCCGGCTGACCGCCCAGATCCCGCACACACTTTTGCAAACGCTCATCTTCCGGGAGTTTGACCGAGGTATTCAGTGAGGTGCGCAGGTCCAGCGCCAATTCCTCAACCGAGCGGCCGGGAAACTCCCGCAGGGCCGCGCAGAGCAAGCCCGGATTCAAATGATTTTTTTGCGCCAGGCGCATGACTTGCGGCGCCGTGGTGGTCGCCAAGTTATCCCGCGCGAGCGTTTGTTGAACCTGCCCGCTGCCCCAAGCTGCGCTGCTTTCAAGACCTGGGGTAGCCCGCGTTGAAGATAAATCCACCGCCATTTCAACGCCCGGAGCAGGCGCGCTGCGCGTCCAGGGTTCGGAAACCATGCCCCCGGTTTGATGCGCACCGCCCTGCCCAATGGTATAGACTCCACCGGACATAGGTATGATCGCCGGAAATGTCGGCTTGACCGACGCAGCTTTGCCTTGAATGTCCGCCTGCGATACGGCGGCGGGCGTACCGCGGTACTCGGGTGAAAGTTTTCCGACGGCCGGAGCGGCAAAATCCGAAAGGTCAACCTGGGCGGCGGCCGGTTTGGGCACGGGTTTCCGGGCTTGGCGAAAATCCAGGTAAGCCATAGTGCCCACCAACCCGGCCAACACCACCCCCGCCGCCGCATAAGCCGGCAGACCGAGAAAAGAAAACAAGCCGCCCCCGGCGGTCCCTTTGATGGCCTTGCCGGGACGCGGCAAAGTTGCCTGCACACCGCGCCCCTGCAAACGGTCGAGAATCCGGGCGCGAAAATCCGGCGGTGCCTGCACCAAATCGGGCGCCGTGCTGGAAATCAAGCCGGCGAATTCCTGCAGGGCTTCCCATTCGGCGCGCACGGCCGGATCGTTTTGGATGGTTTGCTCGAGAGCGTGCCGTTCCGGTACCGGCAGTTGGTTGTCCAACAAGGCGGACAATTGTTCGCGAAGTTTGTCGTTGATCACAGCCGGCCTCCCTTCTTCTCCAACCAGGTCTTCAAACGTTGCCGACCCCGGAACAAAGCCGAACGGACGGTGGTTAGCGGCAATTCCAAAACCTCGGCAATTTCCGTATAACTCATGTGTTCATAGTGGCAAAGCATGATCACCTGCCGCTGGGGATCGGGCAGTTGCTGAATCAAGGCCACCATGTGGCGGCGCAATTCCTTCTGCGCATAGACTTCTTCCGGGCTCACGGTCTTGGAATCCCGAAGCACCGGCAATTCCCCATCGGCGTCTTCTTGGTTCAAGGACACCGGGTAACCTTTGCCCGGTGACTTGCGCTTGCGCAGCGAGTTCATGCAGTGATTGGCCGTCACCCGGTAGAGCCAGGTGGAAAAACTGCTGTTGCCCTGGAACGAGCCGATTTTATGGAAGATTTTGAGAAAAATCTCCTGGGCTTCGTCCACGGCCTGATGATATTCGCGCACATAATGCAGCGCCATGTTGATTACCCGGTTCTCATAGCGGCTGATGAGCACGTTGAACGCTTCCAACTCGCCGCCCTGACAACAGGTTATAAGTTCCTTTTCCGAGAGCCCCTCATAAGCCGGGGCAATCGGATATCCGGATCCGGACATGGTTCCCCTTATGAACGCTTAGAATCCCTGCATAAATCGGACGATGATCGGTCCGAACAATATTAAGAATACCACAGGGAATATAAAAGCGATAAGCGGAAACAATAATTTAATGGGTGCTTCCAGGGCCTGTTTCTCGACCTGTTGCGAACGCTTCTGACGCAGTTGCGCGGCTTGGGTTTTGAGGGTCTCGGCCAGGGAAACACCGAGCCGCTCGGCCTGAACCAGCGCCGTGACAAAGGTAGTGAAATCCTGCTCATCCACGCGCCGGGCCATGATCTGCAGGGCGTCCCGCCGCGATTGCCCCATGCGGAGGTTGCGCATCATGTCCGTCAACTCCGTTGCCAAGGCCCCAGGGCGCCCCCGCTCGAGAATCACGGCTACGGCTTGCTCAAAGCCCATGCCCGCCTGCATGCACGCGGAGAGCAAATCCAGCCATTCCGGCAATTCGCGCATAAGGCTGCGGCGGCGCTTTGTGTCCTGTTCGTTGAGCCAAAGATCCGGCAGGAAAAAACCGCCGACCGCGGCCAACACGGTGAGGAAAAAATCACCGATCGCCAGTCCGAAGAGCAAGCCGAAGACAGCCGTCAATTCCTTGGTTGCCAGCCATTCGGCCGCGGACCGCCCCTGCCATTTGGAGATGTTTCTCAATTTCCTTTCCACGCCGCTGCCCCAAGGTTGGGGAACCCACGCCTTCTGCGGCGCAGCCAAAACCGGCAGCCAGTTGAAAAACAATTTCTCCAGCCGGCTTTCCTGACGGACACGCAAAGCTTTGGCCTCCACTTGGGCCACGGCTAAAGCTTGGCGCCGCAGCCGCGCTTGCCCAAAACGCCGCTGTCCGGCCAAAGCCAGGAGAAAGACGGCAATAAAGATGACCAACGGAATCAACCAGGCAAACATGCAGCGCACCGCCTTTGGGGAATTATCGCCGACCGCGTAGGGGCATGACATGTCATGCCCCTACATTTTGATCTAAACATCAATGTTCACGATTTTTTTTATCACCAGCGCCCCGACAAGTTCCATGACCGCACCCGCGCCGAGCATGACCATGCCCAGCGGGTGCCGCATGAAACCGCCGATTAATTCCGGGTCCAGCAAGCTCATGGCCAGCAGCAAGCCGGCAGGCAGCAGCCCCACCACCCAGCCGGAAAGAATGCCTTGCGCGGTTAAGGAAGCGATGCGTCCTTTCAGACGCACGCGTTCGCGCACGGTCTCCACAATCTGCCCGGCCACGTCCGCCAGGTTGCCCCCGGTCCGGCGCGACACCCCGGCTGCGATAACGAACAATTCCAAGTCCGGGTTCTTCCAGCGTAGACTAAGTTTTTCCAGAGCGTCCTCAGGCGCCAGCCCGAGGCGCACATCACGCAACAGTTCAGAAAACTCCCCGCTGACGGGCTGAGGGGCATCCTGGCTCACCACTTCCAAGGCCTGCACCAAAGAAAGTCCGGCGCGCACCGAGTTGGCGATCAATTCCAGGGCATCCGGCAATTGGGCCTCCAGAACTTTCCGGCGCCGGCGCTGACGAGTTGTTCGGCGAGGGGTATGTGTCACGCGAGGAACGACTCGTCAGCGATCTCCGTAAAATTCAGATGAATCCGGCTCTCTATCCACTCCGCCAGCGCCTTGTGCCGCAACCCGCTGGGTTGCGCGAGCAGCGACTTCAGATTCGCCGTCGCCGCGTTCATCCCCCACAGCACGTCGCTCATCTCCCACAGCCGGATCTCCACCAACTTACGCCGCACCGGCCGGCCGTCGAACATCTCCGAAGGCTCCTTCGGTGCCACCAAGATC
>JAAXVQ010000299.1 GCA_013335425.1 Candidatus Firestoneibacteriota bacterium
TGGCGCTGTGGGTTTTGCAGAAGGAGTAGCCGTCGAAGCTCATCATCATGGTCCAGACGGCTTGAATCTGGGCTTCTTCCACGCCGCGGGCGCGCGCGCCGGTTTCAAAGCGCTCCCGGTAGTCGCGCAGGCGCAGGGCGCGGTCTTTCTTGTTGAGGATTTTACGCAGGCCGTCGGCTTCGGCATGGGAAAAACCGGCCAAGGCCACGGCGGTTTTGGACACGTCTTCCTGGTAGACCATAATGCCGAAGGTCTCGTCGAGCACGTCGGCCAAGAGCGGGTGCAGCGGCTCCCAGGCCCCGCCTTTCAAGCGGCGCACGTATTCGCGGATGAACTCGTTGGCCGCGGGGCGGATGATGCTGGAGTGGATGACGAGGTGTTCGAAGTCGCCCTTACCGGTTTTTTGCTGCAGCAGGCGCATGGCCGGGCTTTCGATGTAGAAGCACCCCATAGTTTTTCCCGCAGCTACGGCCTGCTGCGTGGCAACGTCCTCTTCGGGCTCCCAGCGGCTTTCGTCGAGCGCGTGGCCGTGGGCGTGCAGGGCGGTTATGGCATCGCGGATCACGCCCAGGCTGCGGTTGCCGAGCAGGTCGATTTTGACCAAGCCCGCGTCCTCGGTGCCTTCTTTCTCCCATTGCAAAATCGGTACGCCCTTGGGCGCGCGTTCCACGGGGCAATAGGTGGTCACGGGGTTCGGGGTGATGACGATGCCGCCGGCATGCACGGAAATATATCGGGGCAGGCCTATGAGCTTTTGCGCCCAAGTTAAAATTTCCGGCCAGGGCTGGGGGAAGTCCAGGCTTTTAAGTTCAGGCAGGGTTTCGAGTTTTTCCTGCAAGCCGGTTTCGGATTCCTCGTCGTGCCAGAACCAGGGCAGGCGTTTGACCACTTGCCCGATTTCGCGGTCGGTCAAGCCCCACACCTTGGCCACCTCGCGGATGGCCATGCGGGGCTGGAAGCAGACATGGTTGCAGACCAAGGCGGCGTGTCCGGCGTATTGGGCCAGCACGCTCTGCTGGAGGGCATCGCGTTCGTCCCAGGCGAAATCCACGTCAATGTCGGGCGGGTCGCTGCGCCCGGGGTTGAGGAAGCGTTCGAAGTAGAGGTTGTATTTGATGGGGCAGACGTTGGTGATGCCCAGGCAATACGCCACCAGCGAGGCGGCGCCGGACCCGCGTCCGCAAATGCGCGGACTGCGTTGGATGATGTCCTGCACCACCAAAAAATAACTGGAAAAGTTTTTGTCGCCAATGGCGCGCAGTTCGTGTTCCAGACGCTCCACCACGGTTTCGGAGAGATCGTCGCCATAGCGCCCGCGCGCACCGGCATAGGCTTTTTGGCGCAGGCGTTCGGCCGCGGTTTCGCCGTCGGCGCCCTGCCAGGGCGGCAGCACGGGTTCGCGCCCCGGGCCGCGAAAAGCGCAGCGCTCGGCCACGGCGTACGTCGCGGCCAGGGCTTCGGGGAGCACGGCAAAGCGTTGGGCGTATTCTTCCGGTGAAGCCAGGTATGCTTCCGGCCGTGCCAGTTCTTGGGCTTGCAGGCGCGGCAGGACGGTGTTGCCTTCAATGGCGCGCAGCAGGCGGTGCAGGGCATGGTCGGCGGGGTTTAAAAACACGCTGCCGGTTAGGGCCACCAGGGGCAGGCCCAGGGCGCGCGCCTGCCGGGTCAGGGCCAGGGTGCGGTCCGTGGGGGCCACGGGGGCGGCGGCCGCGACCGGGGTTCCCGCGGCATGCAGGTCCGCGAGCAGGGCCGCGTCCTCGGTGAGAAAAAACAATCCGGCGGCAAGTTCGACTGCGCTGTGCGCGAGGTTGAAGTCCTGCTCCAGGTGGCGGCGCGAGAGCAAGGTGCACAAGTGGGCGTAGCCGGCGGCGTTTTCCACCAGCGCGGTCAGGGCGCGGGGGGCGCGCGGGTCCGTGATTTCGGCCCCCACGATGGGGGTCAGGCCTTCGCGTTGGCAAGCCTGCAAAAACGGCCACAGGCCGTAGAGGTTGTCGCGGTCCGTGAGGGCCAAATGCGTCCAGCCCCGGGCGCGCGCCGTGCGGGCCAGTTCGGCGGGGGAGGCGGTGCCCCAAAGCAGGGAGAAATACGAATGCACACCCAGGGGAAGCATGCGGGTCCTTTCGGTGGTTGGTTAACTTCTTGCTGCCGTTAGAGTTATGCGCCCGGAACTTAAGTTTTTTTCAAAATTCGGGGGAAAACGGCCTGGGCGATACGCGGAACTCGCTACCCGCTCGATCCGACCCTAACGCCAACCTGGCGGCTAGTCTCCCACCTTGGGCACACCGTGGTCTGCGAAGCTCAGGCGGCGCGTTTCCAAAGCGGTGCCGGCCGGCATGCTTTCCCCCGAATTTTGAAAAAAATTTAAGTTCCGGGCTATAGCTGTCCGCCAAGTTCGCTTATCTTTAAGGTCCCGCGGGCCAAGTCCGGCCCATGCGGATGGCTTCGGTTCCGAAACGCGTCCGGATGCGGTCCAGGGCCGTGACCAGGCGGTCCTGGCGCTGCCCGCGCGGGTCCGGGGTGTCGAAGAGGTCCAGTTGCGCCGGGGGGAAGGTCAGGCGGTCGCAGACCAACTGCACATGGCGCAGGCGCACCCGGCGCGTCCAGGCGAGTTCCAAGGCCCGCTGCGCTTGGGCAAACAGCGTGAAGTCGTTGGCCGTGGTCATGCCGACGGCCGCGCGCGCCACGCGGGCGCCGTCCGCATAGTCGAGCACCACCCCCACGCGCTGGGCGGCCAGGCGTTGGGCGCGCAGGGCGCGTCCCGCGAGCTCCGCGAGCGTGTAGAGGGCCGCGTTGACCTGCGCCGGGTCGTTGGTGTCTTCGGCAAACTCGCGGTCAACCAGGACCCGGGGCGCCTGCTGCCCCACGGCCAAAACCGGCGAGGGGTCGATGCCGCGCACCGACTCGTAAAGCACCGGGGCGTGTTGGCCAAAGACCGTGGTCAATTGCGCCACGCTCCAGCGCTTCACGTCGCCGATGGCGCGCAGGCGGAACTCCCGCAGGCGCTGCAGGTCTTCGGCTTCCAGGCCCGGGAGCAGTTGGACCGGCAAAGGCTCCAGAAAAGCCGCTTCGTCGCCCGAGGCCACCAGGCACTCGCCCGTGGGCTTCACCACGCGGCTGGCGACTTTGGCCACCAGTTTGTTGGGGGCCACGGTCCACACGGGGTTCAAGCCCAGCGTGTCGCGGCTCGCCCGGCGGATGCGCCAGGCCACGTCCACGGCCGGCCCGCAGAGGCTTTCGGTGCCTGTGGCGTCCACGAACACATGCCCCAGCACGTCCGTGGCCTCGATGCGCGGGGAGTAGGGCAGCGCGCACGCCAGCAGCGCCCGCAGGGCGCGTTCGTAGCGGTCGGGGTGCGGCGGGATCACGGCCGCGTCCCGGCAGGCGCGGCGCGCGCGCGAAAGCGCCATGCCCTTGCGCACGCCGGCGCCATAGGCTTCCTCGCTCATGTCGTAGACCGCGCCCCGGGCCGCGCCTTCGGGGGCGATGATCACCGGGCGCTCCCGCAGG
>JAAXVQ010000300.1 GCA_013335425.1 Candidatus Firestoneibacteriota bacterium
CGGCGGCGTCCAGGAAGAAGCCGCCGGAGTCCGTGACCGCCAGCCGGGATTGTGCGAGCAAGCGCACGAAGTCCGGGTAATCCATGGGTTTGACCAGACGCAGATTGGCGGGTGACGGAATTAAGTGCCGAGCCACGATCCGTTTTACTTCAGGGTTGGGGTGTACGGGAAAAACCCATTCCACGTCCGGGTGGCGGCGGGTCAGGGTTTTCAGGGCCGCGCACACTTCCCGCAAGGGCGGACCGAAATTTTCCCGCCGGTGGGCCGTAACCATCACCCGTTCCGGAGGCGCCGGCAGCTTCATGCCGGGTTTTAGGCTCAGTAAATTATTCAGCGCATCCACCACCGTGTTGCCGGTGACGAACACCGCCTCGCGGCGAATGCCTTCCTTGATCAGGTTGGCGGCAGCCAAGGGCGTGGGCGCAAAATGCCACGCGGTCAGGCGGCTCACGAGCGTGCGGTTGGCTTCTTCAGGAAAAGGGTTGGCCTGGTCAAAACTGCGCAAACCGGCTTCGACATGCCCCACTGGGATGTGTTGGTAATAGGCCGCCAAGGCTCCGGCCAAGGTAGTGCCCGTATCGCCCTGAACCAATACCGCCTGCGGCTGCCAGGCCCGGTAAATTTTTTCCAGCCGCGGAAGCGCTGCCCCCACAAAGGCCGCCAAGCCCTGCCCCGGGCGCATCAACTTTAAATCCTCGTCCGCCGTCTGGCCCATGGACTTCAGGGCCTGGGAAAGCATTTCCCGGTGTTGTCCCGTGACCACAACTTTGACCCTAAAGCGCCCGTCCGCACGCAGGGCATGCACCACCGGCGCGAGTTTGATCACTTCCGGGCGCGTGCCCATGACCACGGCCAACTTAAGCGGCGAGCGGCGCTTCACCACCATGCGGCCGCCAACCCGAGCAAGGTGAGCACGATGCTGACGGTCCGGATAAAGGCCACGGCCGCGCCCGGCGTAAAATCCTGTTCCAGCAAACGGTGATGAAGGTGCCGGTGATCGGCTTTGGAAATAGGTTCATGGCGGCGCCAGCGGCGGATCACGGCCAGGGTGGCATCGGCCAAGGGCCAGGCTAGGCAGAGCAGGGGCACTACAGGCGCCAGCGGGGTGCCGCCACGCCCGGCGGCAGCCAAGGCCGACACGGCCAAAGTAAACCCCAGCAGGGTCGAGCCCGCGTCCCCCAAAAATATTTTTGCCGGGGCACGGTTATAGCGCCAAAATCCCAAACCCGCCCCGGCCACGGCACCGGCCAAAGGCGCGGCCAGACTTACCTGCATGCGGCCGGCCAAATCGCCTTGGTGCGCGGCCAGCAGACCGGCGGCCAAAGCCAAACCCACGCCGGCAATCAGGGCTTGACCCACGGCCAAGCCGTCCAATCCGTCGACAAAATTGAAGGCATTGGTCATAAAGGTAATCCAGACGATGGAAACCAACGCCCCCACATAGGGCCAAACCCGCAGGTCTTCCCCGCCTCCGAACCCCGTCAAGGCGGACCAGCGAAACCCTGCCCAGACCACGCTTGCGGCCGCCAGCATATGCACCAACAATTTTACTTTGGGAGGAAGACGGAATTTATCATCGATGAGACCCACGGTCCCCAAGGCGAACCAAGCCGGCAGCAGCCAAAGCAGGCGCTGGGCCAATTCATTTTGCCGGTATTGCCATAACTCGCGTCCGCCGGGGGTCCACCCCAAGGCCGCGCCGACGCCCAAAATCAACGCGGGAAAAATCGCCAGCCCGCCCCACAAGGGGACCAAGCGCCGGTGTTTTTTGCGGTCGCGGTCCGGACGGTCCAAGGCTTCAAAACGTTCGGCCAAGTAACGCGCAAACGGCGTCAGCGCCCAGGCGCAAGCGCCTGCCACGGCCATTGCCACCAGCCACGTCCACATGCGCGGGCCTCCAGAAAAAACGCGGGTGAGGTCACAGGGAACGGCTGCAAACCGTTCCCTACAAAGGTTCGCCCTTGAGATAAATCAATTCAATCTTGGCTTCGCGCAACATTTCCAGGGAGAGTTCGTCCGGGTAACCGGTCTCGATTTTAATCTGGCGGATGCCGGCATTGATGAGCATTTTGGAGCAAATCACGCAGGGCTGGGTGGTGCAGTACAAGGTGGCGCCTTCAATGGGCGTGCCGTGCACGGCGGCTTGCACAATGGCGTTTTGTTCGGCGTGCAGCCCCCGGCAGATTTCATGCCGGGTGCCCGAGGGAATGTTGAGTTTCGCGCGCAAGCACCCGGTTTCGGAGCAATGCCGCAAGCCGCGGGGCACGCCGTTGTAGCCTGTGGCAATGATGCGTTTGTCCTTGACCAGGATCGCCCCTACGGCTCGGCGCAGGCAGGTTGAACGCTTGGCCACGAGTTTGGTGATTTCTAAAAAATAGTCATCCCAAGAAGGACGCGATTCGGGATGCGGGACGTCCAAGGGCTCGCTCATGCCTGCGCAAACACCGGAAAGCGGGTGCACAAAGAGGCGATTTCCTCGCGGATGACGGACAATCGCGCAGGATCGTCGCTGCCGCGCAGGATCTTTTCAATGAAACCGGCAATCTGTTCCATTTCGGCGGCTTGCATGCCGCGCGTGGACAACGCCGCGGTTCCCAGGCGAACGCCCGAGGTCACGCGCGGCCCCTGCGGGTCGTAGGGGATCCCGTTTTTGTTGGCCACCAAACCCGCCTGCTCCATTCGTCCGGCGGCTTCGGCGCCGGTCATGTTCTCCGAGCGCAAATCCATCAACAGCAGATGGTTGTCCGTACCTCCGGTAATGAGCTTGAAGCCCCGCTGCATCAACCCTTGAGCCAGTGCCTGGGCGTTGTCCACGACCCGGCGGCTGTAGACGGCAAAGTCCGGCTGGCCGGCTTCATGAAACGCCACGGCCTTGGCCGCGATCACGTGCATGAGCGGTCCGCCCTGAATGCCCGGGAAAATGGTGGAATCGATTTTCTTGGCATAAGCTTGCCGGCAGAGGATGAACCCACCGCGTGGGCCGCGCAGGGTCTTGTGCGTGGTGGAGGTCACGATGTCCGCGTAGGGCACCGGGTTGGGGTGCACCCCGCCCACAATGAGACCCGCGATGTGGGCGATGTCCACCAACAAAAGCGCGCCGACTTCGTCGCAGATGGCCCGAAACGCGGCAAAGTCCAACACCCGCGAGTAGGCCGAAGCGCCGGCGATGATCAGGCGCGGCCGCACCTGGCGCGCCTGGACGGCCAGCGCCGGGTAGTCGATCAGATGCGTCTGCGGGTCGACCTGATAGTGATGCGCTTCATATAGTTTGCCGGACAAATTCGCCTTGGCGCCGTGGGTCAAATGCCCGCCCGCCGCCAAGTCCATGCCCAAAATCTTATCCCCCGGGGAGAGCAGGGCTAAGTAAGCGCCCAAATTGGCGGAACTGCCCGAGTGCGGCTGGACATTAGCGTGTTCGGCCCCGAAAAGACCTTTCAGGCGGTCCAAGGCGAGCTGCTCCACGGCATCGGAAGGCCCGCAGTCCTGGTAATAACGGGCGCCGG
>JAAXVQ010000301.1 GCA_013335425.1 Candidatus Firestoneibacteriota bacterium
AAGTTGGACCGGTCAGCGAAGGTGGTGGAGGAGGCGCCCCCCGTGTGTCGGTTCAACTTGGCTTGCGTGCCGCCCAGAAGCCACTCGGTGCCGTTGCCCGCAACCGCATACAGCGGTACATTGGAGCCGCTCATGTTCGCCAAATAACCTGAAAGGTCGGTGAAGGTGGAACCGTCCCAGGAATACGCCACGGCCGCGGAACCCGTTCCCTGCCCCACGAACATCCAATACGTGCCGTTGTGGGCGATGGCATTGACCTGGTTGATGGTCACCAGGGTGGAATAATTTGTAAACGTGCTGCCGTCGTAAGCCACCACCTGTTTGGTTCCCGAACCGCCGATGAGCCAGCGCGTACCGTCCCAGGTAATGGCGTACACGGCTCCGGACCAGTTGAGGGATGAGGTCAAGTTGGTGAAAGCCCCGCCCTGATACCTAGCCAGGCTGCCGTTGCTGCCGCCGATGAGCCAGTATGTGCCATTGAAGGCAATGGCGTTGATCGGCAGCGTGTTGCCGTAGGCTCCTAACCAGTTGTTGCCGTTGACCGTGCTGAACGAGGTTCCGTTATATTTCGAAAGTTTGCCCACCGAACCGGCTCCGCCGCCGATGAGCCAAAAGTTTTCCGAACCGCTGTTGCTGCCGGGAGCGATGGCGTAAATGTTGTTCGTGCTCCAGGCCAAACCCGCGGACTGATCCGTAAAGGTGGAGCCGTCGTATTTGTTCAGACGCCCGGATTCGCCGCCGACGAACCAATACCCCCAATCGCTGCTGTAAGCGGCGGCTTTGATGTTCGTGCCTTGAAAATTGTCCAACTGATTGCTCAAATCCGTAAAGGTCGAACCGTCGTATTTGTCAATTTTGGCTTTGTTGCCGCCGATGAGCCAAGTCCCGCCGGCCTGGCCGATGGCATTGATTTGCCCGCCCCAAATGACCGGACCGGAAGGTTGGGAGAACGTATAAGCGGCCGATAAGTGAGTAGCCGGCGGTACGGCTCCGGTGTCCCAGTCGGCGCTGGTTAAGTCCGCATCTTTGAACGTCGTGGAGGTGAAATTTTCCTGAAAGGTGTCGGCTGCGGCTAAAAGCGCCGCACCCAAACAGAGGCAGGCCGTCAGACTCAATATCAGTTTGCCGGACAGTCGCACCGGAGAGCCCCTTTGTCCTTCTCTGGGTTGATTCTTGTGAAAAAACCCTTAAACTTACCGAATTACAAAAATCTTGCCTGAAGTCTTAAGACCGCCGGGCTGGTCAATCACGTATAAATATACACCAGAAACCACATCCGCGCCTCCGTTATTTTTTCCATCCCATATCTGCCTGCCGGACACGCCGGTAAATTTCCTGGCCAATTCACCGGAAACCGTATAAATGCGGATTTCAGAGCCGTCCGGACAATGTTCGAATTTCAGGACATGCTCAAAGGCGGTTTCCGGCCGGAAAGGATTGGGATAAACGTATATGGCGCCTCCGCTCCCCACAGGCGTTACCGTGGAGGTCGGCGTGGGGGTGGGGGTGGCGGTCAAAATCACGGGTGTGTGGGAAGCCGTGGCGGTCGCCGACATGGCGATGGTCAGAGTCACCGTGGGGGTCGACGTGGCGGTGGGTGTGATGGTGGCGGTAGTGGTGATCGTATAAGTGGCGGTGACCGTCTGCGTGGAGGAACCCGTGGGAGTCACGGTGAACGTGGGCGTGGCGCTTCCCGTGGCCGTAAAGGTCGGCGAGACCGTATAGGTCGCTGAAATGGTCAGAGTTGGGGTGATCGTGGGCGAAGACGTATACGTCGGCGTGGTGGTGGAGGAAAACACCGGCGTATGCGTCAACGTCGGAGTAATGGACGATGTTTGCGTGATGGTGGAGGTTACGGTGATGCTGGGGGTAATGGTCGCCGTCGGAGTAACGGTGGGCGATGCCGTAAAGGTTTCGGTTATGGTCGAAGTGGCCGAGGGTGTGGCCGTAGGGGTTTGGGTCGAGGTCTCGGTGCCCGTCGCCGTGGGTGTGACCGTAGGTGTGGTTGTAAACGACGGTGTGAACGACGGTGTGGCTGTGAAGGTCGGGGTTATGGTCGGCGACGACGTGCGGGTGGAAGTGACCGTCAGGGTGGGCGTAATGGTCGAGGTGGGCGTAAACACCACCGAATCCGTATGCACGGTTTGGGAATAAGCGTTGAAATGCGTCGGCCCGCTTTGATACGCCGCGCTGGCCTGATTGTCCCAACCCGAGGGGGAGGCATTGAGCATATAGGTGACGGTCAGGGTTCCCGAAGCGCCGACATTGAGCGTGCCCAGGTTCCAGGTCACCACCCCGCCGCCCGACACGCCCCCGCCCGTGGCGGAAACAAAGCTGGCATTGGCCGGGTACGGATCGGTAACCGTGACGTTGTAGGCAATGCCCGAAAGGTTTTGGTAACTGATCGTGTAGGTCATCTGCCAGCCCGCCTGCCACTGCCCGGGGGCGGTCATGGTCAGATACATCTGCGGCACGGTCTCGGAAGATGCCGGCGACATGAACAGCGAATCATAGAAATAACGCATGGCCGGCCCCGTGGCGTTGCTGGTGTACGGCAAGGTGTCCGCGGAGGTATGTTCGCACATGTACGACACGCGCCCGCAACCCGTCAACCCGTGATAATACCCGCTCATGTACATGTACGGATAAGTCCCGCCGGTCGATGCCAGGTTGTACTGAATGACGCTGGAGGTGCCTCCGTAGAACATGCTCCCCGCCGCCATGCCGAAAGCCGTTTGCGCGCCCGTGGCCGTGGTCCACTGCCCCGTGGCCTGCGCAGAGGGCCAGAACGCCACTTCCTGGTTGATGGCCGTCTTGGTAATGCCGGTGCCCGTATAGGTCATGCCCCCGGTCGTCAGCCAGTGCCCGTACCCGCCGTAGGTGCCCGCGGCAATTAGATCGTTTTCAAAGGTATACACGGAAATGCACTGGGCGTACACATGGGAACTGGCGTAATTTAGAAACGTGTCGAGCTCCCGGATGGATTCCGCCCCATTGGGATACGCGGCTTGGTAGGCTCTGGTCGGATCCCAGTGCATGTTGATGAACTGGCTGTATTTGGGCAAACCGCCCGAAGTCAGGAAAAGTCCGCCGTCGTGATGGTTGGTCGTGGTGGCGCCGGCGATCTGCGCCTCGGTGAGGGCGTCCGGCGAGGAGTTGGCCCAGGCCAAATACGTGTTGCCGCGCGAGTCAGGAATACGCGCATCGTTCAAGTACGTGTAGGCCCCAGTGGCATAACCTTGGTTGTTGTTGTAAACGCAAATCGACGGTGCGGCCAACAAGCGCCGATAGACCGGGGCGGAGAAAAATCCCGCACCCGTGTATTGGTGGACCATGACCTTGGCCGACGGCCGGGTCGTACTGTAGGGTGCGACATAAGTACTGGAGTTGGTTGCTCCCAGGTTCCACTTGTTGATCAGGGCCATGGCCGTGAAGGAGTTCGAGGCCGCAATCAGGAAAGGTCCGCCATTGTAACTGGGGCTCGAATACACGCTG
>JAAXVQ010000302.1 GCA_013335425.1 Candidatus Firestoneibacteriota bacterium
GGCCCGAGGAAAATGAACGAACCGATGGGGCGTTTGGGGTCGGCCACGCCTGCGCGCGAACGCCGGATGGAGCGGGAAATCGCGCCAATGGCCTCTTCCTGGCCGACGATCCGGTTATGCAGTTCTTCTTCCATGCGCAGGAGCTTGGCGGATTCCTTTTCCTCCAACTTGAAAACCGGCACGCCGGTCCATTGGCTGATGATCACGGCAATGTCTTCGGCCGTGACACTGATGACGTTTTGCGTCCGTGTCCGTTCCCACTGGCGTTTGATTTCCTCTTTCTTCTGACGGAAATCCTTTATGCTGTCGCGCAAATGCGCCGCGCGCTCGAATTCCTGGGCCTTGATGGCCGCTTCCTTTTCCTGATTGATCTTCTCGATCTCGCTCTCGATTTCCTTCAAATCCGGCGGCAGCACCGTGGACGAAAGGCGGCTGCGGGCCCCGGCTTCGTCCATTACGTCGATGGCTTTGTCCGGCAGCAGGCGCCCGGTAATGTAGCGGTCGGAAAGACGTACGGCCGCCACCAACGAGTCGTCGGTATACTGCACCCGATGGTGGGCCTCATAACGGTCGCGCAGGCCCTTGAGGATTTGAATGGCTTCATCCGGACTCGGCGACTCGACTTTGATGGATTGAAAGCGGCGTTCCAACGCGCCGTCCTTTTCAATGTACTTGCGGTACTCGTCCATGGTGGTGGCGCCGATGCACTGGACTTCCCCGCGCGCCAGCGCAGGCTTGAGCATGTTGGACGCGTCAATGGCGCCTTCCGCCGCCCCGGCCCCGACCAAAGTGTGCAGCTCGTCGATAAAAAGGATGATGCTCGCGCCGGCAATCTTGATCTCCTGCATCACAGCTTTGAGGCGCTCCTCGAATTCACCGCGATATTTGGTGCCCGCCACCACGGCGGCTAAATCCAAGGTGACGATGCGTTTGTTCTGCAGCAGTTCCGGCACCTGGTTGTTCACGATTTTCTGGGCCAAACCCTCGGCAATGGCGGTCTTGCCCACGCCCGGCTCGCCGATAAGCACGGGATTGTTCTTGGTCCGCCGGCAGAGAATCTGGATTACGCGTTCAATTTCTTTTTCCCGGCCTATGACCGGGTCGAGCTTGCTTTCACGAGCCAACTGAGTCAAATCGCGCCCAAAGGCATCCAACGACGGGGTTGATGTTTTCATTTGTCCCTGGGTGAACTTGGGCAGATTGCCGCCCAGCAGGTAAATGGTCATCTCCCTCGCCTTGTCGATGCGGACGTTGAATTGTTCCAGGACCTTCGACGCCACGCCTTCGCCTTCGCGGATCAGGCCCAGCAGGATATGTTCGGTACCGATATAGTTGTGCCCCAAAGCCTGGGCTTCCTCCACGGCCAGTTCCAACACCCGTTTGGCGCGCGGCGTAAAAGGAACCTCCCCCAGAGTCAAGGTGCCCCCGCCCATATTGATGGATTTTTCCACCTCCAGGCGGATGCGTTCCAAGTCCAGGCCCATGTTTTCCAGCACGGCGGCCGCCACGCCTCCGCCTTCGCGGATCAAACCCAACAGGATGTGCTCGGTGCCGATATAATCGTGCCCCAGCCGTCCGGCTTCTTCCCGGGCCAGGTTGATGACTTTCTTCGCGCGTTCCGTAAACTTGTCAAACATGAGTTCCTCCGTGAGTGGTGGTGGATTGTCCTCAATGACGTCCTTACAGCTTGTTCGCCTTCAGTTTAAAACCCCGGCGGACCAACTCGGCCCGCGCCCGGTCCTGTTCCTCCAAGGGCAGGATCTTGCCCACCTTGGTTTGCAAATGCCCGGACTGAATCAACAGCGTCAATTCCCTGACCTGCCTGGCCCTGGCGGCGGAAACCAGCCCCAAGTCCACGCCTAAGCGCAGCGTGGAAAGCAGCTCCAAAGCATCCTCCAAGTCTAAAAAACGACAACCGGCCAGTATGCCCAGGGCGCGGCCGAGTTTATCTTCCAACATTACCCGCTTTTCGCGCAAGACTTTTTCGCGGGCCTTTTCTTCGCGATCCACGGCTTGCCGGGCCACCCCTTCCAGGTGGCGGGCAATCTCCTCTTCAGTGCGCCCCAGGGAAATCTGATTGCTCAGTTGGAAAAAAGCCGAGGGCGAATCCGCACTATGCCCATGCAAGCCCCCGACCGTCAAGCCCACATGCACAACGGCGTGAAGCACTTCGGCGATTTCCCGCGTAAGCGCCAAGGCCGGCAAGTGCAGCAGCACCGAAACCCGCAATCCGGTCCCCACATTGGTGGGATAAGTCGTCAAATACCCCCACGCGGGATGAAGTGCATATTGCACCCGGCGGGATAATTTGCCATCCAGATCCTGCGCCGCCTTCAAAGCATCGTCCAAGGCCAACCCGCCGCGGATCACCTGCAACCGGAAATGATCTTCGTCATTGGCCAATATTGAAAGACTTTCGTCCCCGGATTTGGCCACCCCGATACTGCGCGGATGCGCCGCGGTTTCCCTGGAAATCAGCCCGCGTTCGATCCATACCGCGCGTTTGAGCGCATCGACTTCGGTCAAACGCTCGAAGGACCAGCGCGGCAAACTTTGAGAAAACCCCCGGACGTCTTCGATTACCCGGTTAAGGTCCGTGGTACCGGCTGAGCCCGGAAAAGGCAAACCGGAACGGTTGCGCGCCAGGCGCACCCGGGAAGAAACCACCGGAGAAGCTCCGGCCGCCGAGATCCACGCCGGAAAGGTCACCGTCCCATCCGTTTTCAAGTGTCGGCCTTTCCGGGCTTGCGTTTAAGCTGATCGCGCAAACGGGCGGCCAATTCATAATCTTCCTCGGACACGGCTTTTTGAATTTTTTCCCGCAGTTCCCGGATTTCGAGGGAAACCTGGGTTTCCACGGGAGTCGGGCCTGAACGCCCCCGGTGCTCGTCGGCTTGATGAAACTGGCGGACCAAAGGCAGGAGCGACTCCCGAAAAATATCATAACATTGTTCGCAACCCAAACGTCCGCTTTGACGAAACTGGGTGGTGGTTAAACCGCAGTAGGGACAGCTATGCTCCGAACGCAGGGGGTCCAACCCCGCATCGACTGCCGAAAACGAATCCAACAATTGCTGCCAAACCAGCGCAGATTTGTTGAGCACCTCCCCGACATGTCGTTTCTGCGCACAGCTTTCGCATATCTGGAGGGTGGTCCGCGTATTTTCCACGGATTCGATCAGGTAAACGGACGCTTCCTGAACGTGACAGAGTTGGCAAAGCATGGTCGAACCTCTCCTGGTTTAGTTCACGACTTGGCCGGCGCGCAGGGTGACGATCCGGTCGGCCAGGCGGGAAAGCTCCGGGTTGTGCGTCACCATTAAAATCGTCCGCCCCTCTTCACGGTGCAGTTGCTGCAACAGGGCGTGAATGTCGTCGGCCGTGTCCGCATCCAAATCCCCCGTGGGTTCGTCGGCCAAAAGCACGGCCGGGTCATTCATCAGGGCGCGGGCAATGGCCACGCGCTGCTGTTCACCGCCCGAGAGCTCTCCCGGG
>JAAXVQ010000303.1:0-636 GCA_013335425.1 Candidatus Firestoneibacteriota bacterium
CGGCAACCCGGGGGCGCCGGAAAAAAAATAAGCATAACTTAGGGAACGGTCGCGATCGTTCCCCTGCGCAGCCCCGTCGCCTGCGGCCGGGCATCGTTTATAAATGAGGAGCTGGTTTCACTGATGAGTCATCCCACGTATTACCTTACCACTGCCATTACTTACGCCAATTCCCGTCCCCATATCGGGCATGCTTATGAAGAGATCGCCACCGATGTGCTGGCGCGCTGGAAGCGGGCCAACGGGTTTGACGTTTTTTTTGTTACCGGTTCGGACGAGCACTCGGCGAACGTGGAAGCGCGCGCCCGGGAATTAAACACCACGCCGCAGGCCTATTGCGACGACATGGTGGCCGTGTTCAAGGCCACCTGGGAGAAGCTCAATATTTCCTACGACCGTTTTATCCGGACCTCCGAACCCGACCATCATCGGGCCGCCCAGGAAATGGTCCGCCGGGCACTTGCGGCCGGGGACATTTACAAGGGCAAGTACGAGGGTTGGTACTGCAACTCCTGCGAAAATTATTACGTGGAAACGGACTTGAAGGAAGGCTTGTGCCCGGTACACGCCATCAAACCCGTTTGGCTCTCGGAGGAAAATTATTTCTTCCGCCTTTCCCGTTTTGAAGGCGCCCTG
>JAAXVQ010000303.1:646-3493 GCA_013335425.1 Candidatus Firestoneibacteriota bacterium
GCCAAAGGCAGGGCTCGTCTTGAGGATTGCCCCGCCCTGGGCCAGCCTGAGTTTGCTGCTGACCGACAGGCTTTGGTTAAACTCTTGGAGTGACAACAAGCAATGAGGTGCTGAGGTCTTAGACGTCTTGTTACTTTAGCGTTCTGAAGCGTATCGAGGCTCTGATGACAGAGCTTTAGTCATAAATGGAGGAGGTGTGCTAATGAAGGAAGAGAAAATCAAGGCATACAGCAAAGAGTATTTTTCCCTGCTGGAAAAGCACCCGGACTTCATTCAACCCGAGACCCGCCGGCATGAGGTGGAAAACGTCATCCGCGGCGGGCTTAAGGATATTTCAGTTTCCCGCGCCACGGCCACCTGGGGCATCCCTTTTCCGGACGATCCGCAGCACCTGATCTATGTCTGGTTCGACGCGCTGATCAACTACATTTCCGCCATCGGTTTTCCGGACCGCAAGGACAGGTTCATGAAGTATTGGCCCGCGCAGGTGCACGTGGTGGGCAAGGACATTACTCGTTTTCACTGCGTGATCTGGCCGGCCATGCTCATGTCCGCAGGTTTGCCGCTGCCCGAGCGCGTTTTCGGACACGGCTTTTTGTCCTTAAAAGGCGAGAAAATTTCCAAGACGCGCGGGAACGTCCTTGACCCCGTGGCTTTGGTGAACACCTACGGCGCGGACGCGCTGCGTTACGTGCTGCTCATTGGAAATAATTTTTCCGGAGACAGCGACTTTACCGAAACGGGCTTGGTGGATCTCTACAACAGCGACCTGGCCAACGATTTGGGGAATTTGCTCAACCGTACTTTGACGATGGTGGAAAAATATAATGCCGGGCGCGTACCCGAACCCGGCGTCGAGGTCGAAGCGCTGGATGTCCCCCTGTTGGAGGGGGCACGGAATCTTTACGCGGTTTTCAATGCCGCGCTCGACGGGTTTAAATTTTCCGAGGCCTACGGCGCGGTTTGGGCCTTGGTCAACTTGGGAAATAAGTATATCGAAGCCACGGCCCCCTGGGCCCTGTTCAAACAAACGCAGACCGTTCGTCTGCACACGGTGCTCTACAACCTGCTGGAGGTGCTGCGCTTGGCCGCGGTTTTTGTCCAGCCTATTATGCCCGGCACCACGCCACGGATGCTCGCCCAATTGGGAGACCCGGAACCCGAGAGTCTGCAGCGGTTTCCGCAAGCGGCGCGCTGGGGACTGCTTCCCGCCGGACAGCTTACGGCCAAAGCCGCGCCGCTTTTTCCGCGTATTGAAAAAGAACCCCGCCCGGAAGCGGAACCGCACTGATGTGGATAGACTCGCATGCGCATTTGGAGGATGAAGCCTTCGATGCGGACCGCTCGGCGGTGTTGGACCGGGCGCGCGCGGCCGGGGTGGAGCTTTTCTTAAACGCCGGTTCCACGCCCGCGGCCAATATCCGGATTTTGGCCATGCTCCCCGGACACGACGATTTGTTCGCGGGTTTGGGTCTGCACCCCCACGAATTTCCCGGTATCCCGGAAGCGGCCCTCGACGATTTGCCGCGGCAGCTTTCCCAGGAGAAGGTTGTGGCCGTGGGGGAGATCGGCCTGGATTATCACGTGTTCCGCGACATGCCGGCGCCGGATGCGGACGCGCAACAGCGCGCTTTCCGGCGTCAGTTGCGCCTGGCGCGGGTGTTTGAACTGCCGCTGTTGGTGCATGTGCGTGAAGCCTATGCCGACGCCCTGCGCATTCTGCGGGAAGAGGGACCTTTCAACCGCGGCGGCGTGCTGCATTGCTATGCCGGCGGACCCGAGCTGGTGGAGGAAGTTTTGGCCCTGGGGTTTTCCCTGGGTTTCGGCGCCACCGTCGGGTACCCCAAAGCCGACGAGGTGCGGGCCGCTTTAAAGCGGGCGACCCCGGAAAAAATACTTTTGGAAACCGATGCGCCCTATTTGCCGCCCCAGTCCCGCCGCGGCGGGCGCAATGAACCGGCTTTTTTGGCCGAGATTGCCCAAACCGCAGCACAGGTCAAGGGCCTGACCTTGGACGAATTGGCCGACGTTACCCGGGCGAACACGCGCCGGCTTTTTCAACTCGATCCCCCGGCCGCCGACGTGCTGGCCTATCCGCTGGGGAAGCATATGTACGTCAACTTGACCAATCGCTGCAGCGCGAATTGTGTTTTCTGTCCGCGCCGGGTTTCCCGCCGGTTGCAGACGTATGATCTGACGCTGCGCCGGGAACCTTCGGCCCGCGAGGTCATCGCGGCTTTGGGCGATTTAAGCGGCTCTTCGGAAGTCGTGTTCTGCGGTTTCGGCGAACCGGTACTGCGACTGCCGGTCCTGTTGGCCGTGGCCCGGGAAGTGAAGCGGCAGGGAAAAAAAGTTCGGGTCAACACCAACGGCCAGGCGGATTTGATTTTCGGGCGCGACATTTTGCCCGAGTGCGCCGGGCTGGTGGACGAATGGTCGGTCTCGCTCAACAGCGGGTCTCCGGAGCAATACGCCCGCCTGGTTCAACCGGCCACGGGGAAGGACACCTGGGAGAGCGTGACGCGTTTTATCGCGCGGGCGGCGCGCACCGGGTTTACGGTCACGTCCTCGGCCGTGGAGTTGCCGGAAGTGGACCTGCAGGGCTTGGCCGAGTTGAGCCGGAGCCTGGGCGCGCGTTACCGCGGGCGGATACCCCAGCGCTTGGGGGAACCGGAGAATTAGCACGGATTTTCAACCGCAGGCCGGCTTTTAAGGTACCTTAAAGCAGTGCGGGCGCCACATCAAGCATCTTGCTCAAAGGAGCGTACATTTCATGGCGGAATCATTTTTACGGAAAATCGTTAAGGAAAAGCAACTGGAGGTCGCCCGCGCCAAAAAGCGGACGTC
>JAAXVQ010000304.1 GCA_013335425.1 Candidatus Firestoneibacteriota bacterium
TTGTACTTGAGCTGGGAGAGTTCATGTTCGATCTTCTCCCGGTCCCCCACCAGCAAAACCGTCAGTTCCGGATCCTGATTGACGGCATCAACCACTCCGGTTACGACGATGCTGGGGCCTTTATCCCCGCCCATTCCATCTACGGCAATACGCACGCTTGGGTCACCGTTCCTTATGATAATGATCGGAAGTTAAACACTCGCCGCGTTGACCACTTCTTTACCGCGGTAATAACCGCAGTTGGGGCACAGCCGATGGGGCTGTTTTACCTGGTGGCACTGGGGGCAGAGCGACAAGCTGGCTCCGTCCAATTTCCACGCAGCCCGCCGCTTCATGGTCCGTGCTTTGGAAAACCTTCTCTTCGGATTTGCCATGGGTCTCCTCCTGCAAATTCACTGCTTGCTTTCCTCAAGAAAACAATGCAAATGTCGGTCTTGGCAGGGACGCTGTTGGGTCCCTACTGATCCAAAAATTTTTTCAATCGCGAAAACGGTCCTTCGGGAGCCGCATCCGTGTGGGGCCGATGAGAGGCATCCAAACGCTCACCGCATTCCAAACACAACCCCGGGCAATCTTCGGCACACAAGGGCTTCATGGGTACGCCCAAAATAATGGCCGTGCGGACCTCGGGAACCAGGTTCACTTGGTCGTGTTCGTAGGCCATGACCGAGGCATCTTCTTCCTCGGCGTTTTCCTCCACCCGCTGCGACGGACGCGCTTCCCCGCCGACCGGCAAAGCCACCAAATCCAGGGTGGTCACCAGCGAAAAATTAAAATCCGCCAGACAGCGGGAACAAGCCAGCCGAATCTCGGACGTTACGGACCCGCGGATATGCACCTTGTCGCCCAGGCGCTGGATTGCGAGTTTCAAATGCACGGGGCCGACCACCTCCAGGTCCGCATCCTGGAGGTCCAATTCCCGCGGCGAAAAATCTCCGTCCAAGGAAATCGGATTTTCATTTAAGCCCAAAACATTAATAGGCAGCATTTTTTTCGTCAAAGAAACTCAAAATTGTATCTTTCCATGCAAGCTTTGTCAATCTCAAAAACCCAACCTACTTTTAGGTAGCCGAAAACTTACTTGGCGCCCGGCACATCCAAAGGCGACTTGTCGGGACCCGCGGGTTGCGAAGCGGGGGCATCAGGCAGTTGCCGCATCACCCCGCGGTAAGACTGCGACGACCGCGAAGACACAATCGAAAGCACAATGGAGGTGAGCATAAACACCACCGCCAGGCCCGTGGTCAGGCGAGCGAAGAAGTTCTTGCCTCCCGAGGAACCAAATACCGTCTGGGAAGCGCCGCCCCCGAAAGACAACCCCATGGAGGAGCCCTTGCCCGCCTGCAACAATACCACGATGATTAAGACCACGCAGGTTAATATATGAAAGCCCAACAAAATACTGGTCAGCATGCCCGCCTCCTATAACGTGGTTCGAATGTTAAAACTTCAACAAAGCGGCAAAGGAATCGGCCTTCAGGCTGGCGCCGCCCACCAACGCGCCGTCAATGTCCGGCATACCCATCAACTCCTTGACATTGTCGGGTTTGACGCTCCCGCCGTATTGGATCCGGACCGCCGCCGCAACTTCCTCGCCGCCCAATTCCTTTAACAAACGCCGGATTAGGGCGTGAACTTCCTGCGCCTGAGCCGGCGAAGCCGTCTTTCCCGTGCCGATGGCCCACACCGGTTCATAGGCGATCACCACTTGCGCCAATTCCCCGGCCGAGAGCCCCGCCAAACCGCCCCGCATGTGTTCGGTAACCACCTGCTCGACCTTATTGCCTTCGCGTTCGGCCAAGGTCTCCCCCACACACAAAATCGGCGTCATGCCGTTTTTCAAGACCGCCTTCACTTTGCGGTTGGCGGTCTCGTTGGTTTCTCCAAAAAACTGGCGCCGCTCGGAATGAGCAACAATCACATGCGTGCAGCCGATATCCTTCAACAGACCAGCCGAGACTTCGCCGGTAAACGCGCCGGCTTCCTCCCAATACACGTCCTGGGCGCCGAGCTTGACATTGGAACCGGCCACCACCCGCGCCACGGTTTCCAACGACGTGAACACCGGGCAAAGCAACACTTCCGCGTGCGTTACGCCGCGCGAGGCTTCCACCACGGCTTTGGCCAAAGCCTCGGCCTCAGAACGGGTCTTGTTCAGTTTCCAATTACCGGCAATCAAGGGAATGCGCATATGAATACCCAACCTCCAAAAATATTTACACCGCCAAAACCGTCAAGAACCAAGGTGCTTGCACTTTTCCGCCGAAAACCTTTGCGTCCTTTGCGCCTTTGCGGTGAAAAACTATTTTTTATCCGTCAACGCCACCACGCCCGGCAGCGCCTTGCCTTCCAAGAACTCCAAAGAGGCGCCGCCGCCCGTGGACACATGGCTCATTTTATCGGCCAACCCCATTTGGGTCACGGCCGCCACGGAGTCGCCGCCTCCCACGATCGTGGTGGCTTGCAATTCCGAGAGCACTTGGGCAATGGCACGCGTGCCTTGGGAGAAAGGTTCCATTTCAAAGACGCCCATGGGGCCGTTCCAAACCACGGTCTTGGCGCCTTTAAGCGCCGCGGAAAACTTCTTGATAGTCTCCGGGCCGATATCCATGCCCTCCCAACCTTCATCGATAGTGCCGCGCGGAACCACGCGCCGGTTCGCATCCACCTTAAAATCGTCCGCCACCACATGGTCGATGGGCAGCAACAGCGCCTTGTTCAAATCCAGGGTTTTCTTCAACACTTCCTTGGCCGTGGGAATCAAATCATCTTCGCAGAGCGACTTGCCGATGCCGATGCCTTTGGCTTTCAAGAAGGTGTAGGCCATGCCCCCGCCGATGATCAGAGTGTCCACCAGGGGCAGCAGGCTGTTGATCACTTCCAGCTTGCCGGAAACCTTGGCACCTCCCAAAATCGCCACAAAGGGACGTTCGGGATTGGCCAGGGCTTTGCCCAAAAACTCAATTTCCTTTTCCATGAGAAAACCGGCCGCCGCCTGTTTGACCAGATGCGCCACGCCCTCGGTGGAGCAATGCGCCCGGTGCGCCGAGCCGAATGCGTCGTTGACGTACAAGTCGGCCAACGCCGCCAATTGCTTGGAAAACTCCGGGTCATTCTTGGTCTCGCCCTTGACGAAGCGGACGTTTTCCAAGAGCAACACGCCGCCTTCGGGCAATTGTTGAACCAATTTTTCCACTTCGGGCCCAACCACTTCCGGGGCCATGACGACTTGAATTTTCAAAAGTTCGCCCAGGTGTTTGGCAATCGGCGCCAAAGAAAACTTAACTTTATCCGAAGGCTCGCCCTTGGGGCGCCCCAGGTGCGAGCATAAAATAACCTTGGCGCCTTTTTCCCGGAGGAAATTGATGGTGGGCAGGGCCGCGCGGATGCGCGTGTCGTCCGTGATCTTCAAGGACTCGTCCTGCGGGACATTGAAGTCCACCCGGACCAAAACCCGCTGCCCTTTCA
>JAAXVQ010000305.1 GCA_013335425.1 Candidatus Firestoneibacteriota bacterium
CTTCGGCGGTGATGAACCCCAAACGCTGCATCTGGGCCAAGACCAGGTTGCGGCGCCGGGCGGCCCGCTCGACGTTGCGGTAGGGATTATAGTTGTTGGGTGCGCGGGGCAAACCGGCCAAAAGCGCGGATTCGGCCAGGTCCAAATCTTGGATGTGCTTGCCGAAATAAGCGCGGGAGGCGGACTCGACCCCATAGGCGCCGTTGCCGAAATAAATTTGGTTTAAGTACATTTCCAGGATTTCACGTTTGGTGTAGGTGCGCTCGATCTGGAGGGCCAGGATGACTTCCTTGATTTTGCGCTCAATGGTTTTGCGCCGGGTTAAAAACATGTTGCGCGCCAACTGCTGGGTGATGGTGGAGCCGCCCTGCTGGTAGCGCTTATGCAGCACGTTGACCATAACCGAGCGGACAATGCCCGAGAGCTGAATGCCGAAATGCTGGTAGAAACTGTTGTCCTCGATGGCGATGACGGCTTTTTGGAGATGGTCCGGTACGTTGTCCAAATGGATCAGGGTGCGTTGTTCGGTGAACAGCTCGGTAATCAGATGCCCGTTGCAGTCGTACATTTTGGTGGTCAGCGACGGTTGGAACGCGCGCAAGTCCGAGGCCAAGGGCATTTCACCCATGAAGGTGGCCATGGCGCCGAAACCGGCTCCGGCGACGACCGCAGTCACCAAGCAGCCGATGAAAAAAAGCAGGCGCCGCCATGACCAAAAGGGCACAGGGGCATCAGAGACCGGCTGTTCAGGGGATGATAAGGGTAATTCGTCCTGCATGCTCTGGGAAATCCTCTCGCAGAAATTCTCCGGGCTGCATTGTACCACAGGAGCCCCGTTTATCGGTAGTGGGTCTTTTGCCAAAAGGGGTCCAACCTGATTTTTCCATTGCGCTTTTTTGGGGACCGATGCTAGAGTAAGCGGGTTTCAAAAACAACCAGATTTCACCGCCAAGGCGCAAAGGACGCCAAGGAAAGCCGGGTACCAGCGCATTAACCTATGCGTTAGATTTTCTTTGCGACCTTTGCGCCTTGGCGGTGAACCGGTATTTGCTTTCTTTAGGAGACTGTCAAAGTGTCCAACGAATCTGCCCAAGCGGCCATCTGCCGCGGGTGCGCCCAGGTCATCAGCGAAGCGGACCTGGCCGCCAAACTTAAAACCGGACGTCCCCTGCTGGTCAAATACGGCGCCGACCCCTCGGCCCCGGATTTGCATCTGGGGCATGCGGTGGTGCTGCGGAAATTGCGCCAGTTGCAGGACTTGGGGCACACCGTGCAGTTTTTAATCGGCGATTTCACGGGTATGATCGGCGACCCGACGGGTCGCAGCGTGACGCGCCCGCCCCTGACCCGGGAACAAATACTGGCCAACGCGCAAACCTACCAGAAGCAAGTGTTTAAAATCCTGCTGCCGGAAAAAACCCAGGTGGTTTTCAACAGTACCTGGTGCTCCCCCATGAGTTTTGCGGACATCATCCGGCTATCGGCCCGTTATACGGTGGCGCGTATTTTGGAACGCGATGATTTTGAAAAGCGCTACCGCGAAGGGCGCCCCATCGGGCTGCACGAGCTGCTCTATCCTTTGATTCAGGGTTACGATTCGGTGGTGTTAAAGTCCGACATTGAAATGTGCGGCACGGATCAAATTTTCAATTGCCTGGTGGCGCGCGCCCTGCAGCAGGATGAGGGGCAGGAACCTGAAGTGATTTTGGCCATGCCCCTGTTGGAAGGTCTGGACGGGGTGCAGAAAATGTCCAAGAGTTTGGGCAATTACGTGGGCATCACGGAAACGCCCAAGGAAATGTACGGCAAGCTGATGAGTTTGCCCGATGCCATGATGTTGAAGTATTTTCAATTATTAACCTCGATTGCCGAAGACGAACTGAAAAAAATTAAATCGGATTTGGAAACCGGGGTGTTGCATCCGCGTGCGGCCAAAGCGCGGTTGGCGTTTACGATCGTGGAGCAGTTTCACACCCGGGCGGACGCGGAAAGCGCGGCTGAGGAATTTGACCGTGTTTTTCGCGACCGGCAGATGCCGAGCGAAGCAGAGATGCAAAAAGTCATGCTTTCTGCATCGGATGCCAGCCTTAACCTGAAAGATGGAGAGATTTGGGTACTGGCATTACTGGTCAATGATAATATTGGAATTGGGCTTAAATCGAATGAAGCACAGCGTTTGCTTAAACAGGGAGCAATTGAGATTGACGAAAATCGGGTTACTGATTTTCGTGCTGGTGTAAAACTTAAAAAAGAAGGAATTATTATTAAAATTGGAAAACGCAGGTTTGTAAAAGTTTTTCTGCAAGACTAATAAAAGGTCCAAAGAAATAATTTTTCAATAGTTTTTCCAAGATATTTCGGGATATAAAAAACCTACAAAAACATTTAGTTGAAACTTGACAAAATATTTGGTGGTGCTATAATTTAATTCGAGATTTTTTTTATGTTTAATGCAAGCTTTCTTTTGGCCAAGGTCTGTTCTTATTCCGGACCAGAGAGGTCTCGATCATGAAAGAAAAACTCATCGGCATCGGCGCGGCGGCAAAACTAAGCGGCTTATCGGAAAGAACCCTACGTTACTGGGAAAGCCTGGGGTTGATTGCACCGGTTCGCGTGCCTTCGGGACATCGCAAGTACACCAAGTCCATGGTGAAAAAGATCATTTCCCTGAAAGAAACCCTGGATACGAACAATTTGCGCATTAATGACCTGATCACTTCGTCGGCCTTCCTGCAGGACGAAGGCTTGAAGAAGAAGGTTAAGGATTTAAATTGCTTCAACGTGGGTTCGGAAATCGAAGAAGGTTATGCGGATTCCAAAGGCGCCACCCGGGTTCATCCCTTGACCAACCTGCCGGACCATTTCTTTATACAGCAGGAAATCGACCGCCGGCTTTCCGAAGGGGCCAAAACCGCCATTTGTTACGTGGATTTGGAGAATTTCCGCGCCTACAACCTGCGTTACGGCTACCAACGCGGCGACAAACTGTTGAAGTTCACCTCCTTGATTATTTTTGACGTAACCCGTGATTTTGGAAATTCCGGAGACGTGATCGGGCATCTGGGCGGGGATAATTTCGTGATCGTGACTTCGCCGGATAAATACCAGTTGATTTGCGCGAAGCTGATCGAAAATTTTGATCAACTGATCGCGCAGCAATATGACAAAGATGACCGCGACAACGGCTACATCATCAACATCAACCGCAAGGGCGAGGTGTTGAAATTCAATACCATGACCCTGACGATTTCCGTGGTCACCAACGAACGCCGCAATCTGGCGCATTTCGCGCAAATCGACGACATTGCCAACGAACTCAAACAGCATGCGCAGAAGTTGAAGAAAAGCGACTTTGTGGTGGATAAGCGTTCGTCGTAAAAACAGACCCCATAAAAGCAAAAAAGGGCGGCCAATTTGGCTGCCCTTTTTTTTAGGGGATAAACCGGAAAATGCAAAGG